>JAIMBM010000480.1 GCA_023511475.1 Anaerolineae bacterium | reverse complement strand
GAGCTGGCCGGCTCGGGGGCGTTCCAGTACCTGGCCATCCTTCACGAGGACCGGGTCACCGGGCTGCGCAACGGCCGGCGGGACTTTGGTCTGCAGATAGAAGTGCGCTGCTGGGATTCGGAGGACGCGCGGACCGGCCGGCCGACGCGGCTCCCCTACGAGACCCTCGAGCGGCTCGCCGGGAAGATCACGGCGATACCGGGTGTGGTGAGCGTAACCTACAACATCGCCCCGAAGCCACCGTCGACCATCGAGGCCGTCTGAGGCGCGGCAGCCGACCTGCGGCGGTGGCACGGAATGTGCCACTCTTCTTCTGGCAGAGGTATTGGGTCCGCGAGGGGGCCTGCGCTGCGCGGCGCGCCTCCGGTAGCATCCTTGCCGCCGCAGGCCGCGGCGAAAACCCTCGGTCATGAGTTCCCCATCTGAGGGGGTGTCGGTGGGCGGCGAAGCCGCCCGCCGACACCCCCTCAGAAAACAGCACCCCCTTCCCCGCCGCACAAGCGGCGGGGAAGGGGGCTGGGGGGATGGGGTACCCCTCTGGCAAGGGCCAGGAGATGGCGATTGAGGCTACCTGTCGGCCCCTGAACGCGGGAGGGGTTGGGGTGAGGCCGCAACGGCGCGAGGCGTGCCACACGACCCTGAGGAGTGCTATAGCGAGTGACGAGTTACAAGGACGTCGGAAGGCCAGACTCCAGCTACCCAAGGCCTTGGCCCAGAGGTGGTGGAGCCGAATGCCCGGTTGTCGCCCGCGCGGGGCCACCCTCTAATGGTGGTACGCGATGGCCCTCACATCGGCGATCTGTACCGGCCGGGAGGCGCGCACGACCTTCACCTCACCGGGAAGCAGGTCAAAGTAGTTGTCGTCAAAGGTGACCTGCACGTCCGGATGGTACAGGTACACCCCCTTGGCAAAGACGTCGCTGCGGAGCTTGAAGGTGTCCGGCCCGGTCTGCAGGGCCTGGATATGGGGCTCGGGCAGGCGCATGTGTTTGGGCCGCGAGTACGTGTACACGTTGCGCACCGTCGTGCCGTCGTCCCAGAGGAGCGTGAACTCGGCCAGGCAGTCAAAGCGCCGCGCTCTGTACTCGGGAAGCGCGATGACGCCGAGGGAGACGGCACCCCGCCCCTTCAGCAGCACCGGCCAGGTTCGCGTGTCGAGGACCTCGCCCTGCACCGTCAGCACGCGGAGGCGCACCTCGCCGGTCTTTTCCCCGTCCCGCTCGGAAGCGACGAACAGCTCGCCAAGCGCGTCGCGCTCGGGGTTGTAGTCGATGGAGTAGCGCTGGAGAAAGCCGACGAGGTCCGGCGCAAAGGCGCGCTTCATGTAGTACCAGCAGGCTTTGGGCGCCAGGTTATAGTCGACCGCCGACCAGGAGATCGCCGGCCAGCAGTCGTTGAGCTGCCAGATGAGCACCCCGGCGCAGTCGTAGGCCTGCGACCGCCAATGCTCCACGGCGTACTTTAGATACTCGGCATGCCCGAGGTTGGTGAGGATCACCGCCCGGTCGAAGCGGTCCGTCAGGCGGAAGAGGGCCCCGGCAAACTTGAGCAGCCTCTCGTTCTTGGCCGGGTTCTCAAAGTGGTTGCGGGTGTCAAAGACGAAGGACTGCACGTGCCGGTCCTCGGGGCCGCCGATGGTCATGGCCGTCCGCAGGTCGGGCAGGGACTGGATGCCCGTCTCGCTGACAAAGCTCGGCGCCGTGGCGAGGTAGCCGGAAAAGTCCTGGCAGTTTCCGTGCAGGTCCCAGATGTGCGTATCCCCATGGAAGGGATCGTTGGCGCGGATGCCGGGCTCTTCAGAGTAGGGGGAGCCGTTCCAGTAGGGACGGTCCGGGTCCAGCTCTTTCAGGAGGGACGGGAACAGCTCGTCGTAGATCTTGCTTCCATAGAAGCGGGGGAAGAGCTGCCGGTCCGTCCACCACTCCTCAAAGCCCCAGTGGTTCTCATTCTCGCCGCACCACAGGGCCAGCGAGGTATAGTTGCGCAGGCGCTTGATGTTGTAGGTCAACTCTGCCCGCACGAGGGCCATAAACTCGGG
Organism: Anaerolineae bacterium; assembly: GCA_023511475.1. Taxonomy (GTDB): domain Bacteria; phylum Chloroflexota; class Anaerolineae; order SpSt-313; family SpSt-313; genus SpSt-313. The sequence goes on along the minus strand of JAIMBM010000480.1, from coordinate 1,450 downwards.
GTCGGTATCCGGGTACATGGCGCAGGCAAAAGCGCCGTCCTGCCACACGAGCAGGCCGCGCTCGTCGCACAGGCGGTAGAACTCGTCGGTCTCATAGTACCCGCCGCCCCACACCCGGAGCATGTTGACGCCCCCAGCCTTTGCGAGGTCAAGGTTGCCGGGGTAGAGCGTGCCATAGCCCCGCGGGATGGAGCTATCAACCGGGATCCAGTTGTAGCCGCGGATGAAGACATCTTTCCCATTCACGCGGAAGAGGAAGCGGTTGCCGCGGCCGTCGCGCCGCTCCTCTCGCACCAGCTCGATGGTGCGAAAGCCGATGCGGTGCTGCCGCGAATCGAGGAGCCCTTCCTTATCCTCCAGTGTGATCTCCATATCATAGAGGTAGGGCTCCCCCTCGCCGTTGGGGTACCAGAGGCGGGCCGGCACGACCGCAAAGGGGACCGCGGCCTTGCCGCGGCTGACCTTGGCGCTGAACCGTGCGCCGGCAATCTCCACAAAGGCCGTCGCACCCCTCGCTCCCGGCGCCTCGACCTCGACCGTTCCCGAGACCTCATCGCCCGCGATGGTGTAGCGCACGTGAAAACCGGCGATCTCGGCGCGGTCTAAGGACTTGACATATACCGGCTTGTAGATGCCGCTGACCGGCATCTTGGGGCCCCAGTCCCAGAAGAAGGAGTAGGCGGGCTTGCGCAGGAACATGAAATCGCCCTCATGGGGTGCCGGAAGCAAGACGTCGCACGCCTCCCGCCGACGCTTCGCCTCGAGTACGGGAGAGCGGAAGATGAGAAGCAGCTCGTTCTCGCCCTCGTGCAGCCGGCCCGAGACGTCGAACTCATAGGCGAGGTGGCAGTTCTCAGCGCGGCCGAGCGGAGAGCCGTTCAGGAAGATGTCGCAGACCGTATCGAGGCCCTCGAAACAGAGCCGTGCGACCTTCCTCCCGGCGGCGGCACCGCCTTCGAAGCGGGTGCGGTAGAAGAAGTCTTTCACGGCATAGGGGGCGAAGGAATCCTCATAGGTCGGCGAGGTCTCCGGCTCCACGAGCCCGGCGCCCTGCAGGTCGGTGAGGTTGGTGCCGGGGACGGTCGCGGGGCGGAAGGTCAGCCCCTCGCACCCCTCGGGGCCCTGCACGGTGCCGCTCTCAGCGAAGGCGAACTCCCAGCCGGTGTGAATTGTTGTTCTCTGAACATCCATGTCACTCCTCCTCTGGCGAGGGCGCGCGGGGCCCGCCCGTCTCAGCGGAAGCCCGGAGGGTCCCCCACCACCATACGCGCCGACTCCGCGGCTCACCGTGGGCGTCCCGCCCGAGCCGCTGCCCCTGCAGTTGGCAGGGTTTCCCATCTCCGACCTTGGGGCTCCTCCTCTGGGGCTCTGCCCCATCCCCCAACCCCCTTCCCCACCGCCTGGCGGTGGGGAAGGGGGTGCTTTTTTCTGCTGGGGGTGTCTCGGGCTC
>JAIMBM010000479.1 GCA_023511475.1 Anaerolineae bacterium | reverse complement strand
GGCTTGACCCCGCTTTGCCCTCCGGGCAAAGCGGGGAATGCCCCGGGGGGATGGGGTACCGCTCCCGCAAGGGCTGAGGGACGACGATTGGGGCAGCTTGCCCGCCCCTGAACCCGTCAGCCCGACCGATCGGGAGAGACCAGCGGCACGCTGAACTCGAAGGCGAACGGCCCCACGATCTGGCCGGCAGGGACCGGCTCCAGTTGCACAGCATTCGAGCCACCCTCTGTAGCGGGCCCGGCGCTGCTCTGGGACGGCAGCACGACCTCCTGCGCGCGCGCAGTAAAGCGGAGGTTGAGTGCCGCGGGCAGGGCCACGCCCCCGGGCAGACTGTCGAATACGGCCACCCACTGCCCTTCGCCGTCACCGTACGTGCCTTGCCAGGCGAGGACGGGGCCTGTCGTCTCGGTCAGCGAATAGTCGCGGAGGTCAAACTGTCTTCCATCGGCCGAGTGCACCGTATAGGCGACAAGCACGCGCTCCGCGTCGGCGTAGGCCCATTCGAGCGTCACCGTGACGCCGCCTGCAGCCTGGCTCAAATGCAGGGGCTTGGCCAGGCGGGCGACGTCTGCAGCCTGGGTGCGCATGTCCTGCTGCAGGAGCCGCAGTATCGTCGGCGCAGCGGAATAGGCCGCCGTGCCAAAGACGAGGAGGACCGCAGCCGTGAGCGCGACCCAGCCCAGCCTCGCTACGGGCGGTGAGCCTGCCCATCCCGCCCTGATCGGCCGGCCGGCCACGCGCTTCTGGACCCTGGGCCACAGATCGGGGCTGGCCGGTACCGCCCTCTCGGCCAGCTCGTGCAATGCCTGCCGGAACTGGTCTGCCTTCATCTTCCTATCTCCTCCTTATCGGGTGTGTACGTGCGATGGACCTCGGCGTCCCACAGGGGGCGCAGCCAGTCGCGTAACCGCTCCCGGGCCACGTGTAGACGCCACTTGATCGTTCCCGGCCGGCATCCTGAGGCCTCGGCCATCTCATCCTCGGTCAGGCCAAGGTAGTAGCGCTGCACTACCGCGGCCCGCTCCGCCGGCGAGAGCCTGCCCAGCGCCTCCCACACGGCCTCGCGCAAAGCCGCCTGGCCGGCCAGGTCCTCGGGGCCGGGGGCGGCCGCGACAAGCATCTCGTCGAGGGCCATCTCGCCGCGGGCATCCGCCTGGCTCCACGGCACATGGCGCTCGCGCTGGGCCGCACGGCGCCTGGCGATGTTGACGACGAGGCGCAGGAACCAGGGAGCGAAGGGACGCGTCCCGTCGAAACGACCGATCTGCTCATAGGCCCGGACGAAGGCATCGGCAACCACGTCCTCCGCCAGGTCCCGGTCGCGAATGATCAGGTAGGCGGCGCGCAGAGCGCGCAGCTCATGGGCCCTGACCAGAGCCTCCAGGCCCCTGATGTCACCCTGCCTCAGGCGCTCTATGGCCTCGCGTTCCGACATGGGTCTCCTTTGTGGCACGGACGGATCGCACCGGCTACATATGATATACCCGGGAGCGGAAAAAGGTTGGGTCGGGTTCGGCGGATGCGCTCCGCTTCCTGGACCTGCCGTCGCTGTTCCTTGCTTACACTGTGTAGAAGTGGTATTCTTCAGCGCAGCGTGCTGCAATCCTTCCTGGCGTCTGAAGCGAGAGGGTGTTCGCCGCGGGCGCCGATCTCTGCGTCTCCGGGAACGGCCACTGCTCGCTTTTCCCGACTCAGGTTGGTGCGCATTGCCGCTCCTTGGACCGCGAAAAGATGAGCGTGTTCTGCGCGCCGGAAATGATCGGCGGGGCGCGACAGTTTCTGTCGAGCCTATGGCTTACAATCGACGCAAGCGATACCACGGGAGGCGAGGCATGAAACGACCCGTCCGCCTGAGCTACCTCCAGCGCCTCTTCTACCGGAACCCCCAGGGCTACCGCTCGTCGGAGCTCGCCCGGCTGTGCGGTGTCGATCAGCGCACCATCAACCGGGACCTCCTCGACCTCCAGGGCGAGCCCTTCTACCTCCCGCTCGTCCAGGATGACGACTGGCGCTGGCGCCTGATGGAGGGGCACCGCTTCACCCTGCCCCCGATTCACCTGTCGCTACAGGAGGCTGCGGCGCTGTACCTGGCGGCCCGCCTGCTGGACCGCGCCTCCGATGAGCCCAACCCCTACATCGGCCGGGCGCTCCTCGCCCTCGCCGATGCCCTTCCCGAAGAGGTCGGCCGGCAGGTTCGCACGCTGGCCTCGGGCCGGCTCGGCGACGAGCAGTCGCGCTTTGCGCGCGTCTTTGAAGTCATCACCCTGGGCTGGGCGACCGGGCGCAAGGTGCGCATCCGGCACCGCTCCCTGCGCAGCGACCGGGCCTATGACTATGTCCTCTCGCCCTACCTGATCGAGCTCTGGGGCCCCGGAAGCGCCGCTTACGTCATCGGGCACGCCAGCTACTTTGACGCCCTCCGCACCTTCAAGCTCGAGCGCATCGAGGAGGCTGAGCTGCTGCAGGAGACCTTTGAGCTTCCGCCGGGGTTCGACCCGGCGGGGCTGCTTGGGCGGGCCTGGGGGATCATGTACGGCGAGGAGGAGAGAGAGGTCGTCCTGCGCTTTACCCCCGCCGTCGCGCGGCGGGTGTGTGAGACGGTCTGGCATCCCAGCCAGGAGATTGAGCAGCAGCCCGACGGCGGCTGTATCCTGCGCGTGCGGGTCGCCCATACCCTGGAGATGAAGCCCTGGATTCGCAGCTGGGGGCCGGAGTGCGAGGTCCTTGCGCCGGCCGAGTTGCGCGCCGAGATCGCCGACGAGCTGCGCCGGGCCGCGCAGGTGTACGAGGGGGGAGGGGCTGCCTGACGCCGGCTCGAGGAGGAGGCATGATGCGTGAAACGTGATGCGTGATGCGTGATGCGTGACGAGTGATCCGTGATGCGTGATCCGTGAGGCGAGATGCCGTTCGGAGCAACCAGGGCTGAACCCGGCGACCTCACGCATCACGGATCACGCCCGGCGCCCAAGGGAAAGGAGCGAACCTTGCCGGCACACAATCAAGAGCCTTGCTTCGACGTCCTCTGCCTGGGCATCATGGTCGCCGACGTGGTAGCTCGCCCCGTCACCGGCCTGCCCCGCAAAGGCACCCTCGCCACTGTGGAGCGCATGGAGCTGCACACCGGCGGCTGTGCCGTCAACACCGGCATCTCGCTGGCCAGGCTGGGCATCCGGACGGGGGTGATGGGCAAGGTCGGGCAGGATGGCTTTGGCGACTTTGTCATCGCCACCCTTCAGAAGCACGGAGTCGATACCCGGGGCGTGGTGCGCGACACAGTCAACAACACGTCGGGCACCATGGTCATGGTCGACGAGGACGGGGAACGCACCTTCCTTCACTACATCGGCGCCAACGGGGCCATACGCGAGGAAGACATCAACTATGACCTCGTGCGCCGCGCACGCATCCTGCACGTGGCCGGCCACAACCTGATGCCCGGCTTCGACGGACCCCTCGCCGGTCGCGTGCTTCAGCGCGCCCGGGCCATGGGTGTCACGA
>JAIMBM010000048.1 GCA_023511475.1 Anaerolineae bacterium | reverse complement strand
AACGGCAACATGACGAGCCGTGTGCTGCACGGGCGCGGGCAGGTCCTGACCTGGGACGCCGAGAACCGCCTTATCTCCGTGGCCGGGGCCACGGGCGTCGTCAGCTTCACCTACGACGGCGACGGCAACCGGATGCGCACCGTTGTGAGCGACACCGCCGGAGTGACCGTCACGGTCCACATCGGCGGTTACTACGAGCTGACGGATGGCACGCAGGCGCGCAGCTACTACCACCACAACGACCGTGCCATCGCCATGCGCGATGGGAGCGGCCTGCACTGGCTCCTCGCCGACCACCTCGGCTCCACGACCGTCGTCGCCGACGCGGGAGGCGCGGCCAAGGGTGAGCTGCGGTACAGCCCCTTCGGCGTCACGCTCTCCGAGGAAGGCAGCGCCGCGACGGATCGTCGCTTTACAGGCCAGCGCTGGCAGGATACAATCGGTCTGTACGACTATCGCGCCCGCTGGTACGACCCTGCGCTCGGGCGCTTCATCAGTGCCGACACCCTCGTGCCGGAGCCGGGGGACCCGCAGAGCCTGAACAGGTTCTCGTACGTTAACAACAACCCCCTGCGCTATACCGATCCGACCGGGCACTACCTGCTGCTGGAGGATGCGGCGGGCGACCTTTCGGCCTTTGCGCTGTATTGGACAGCGCAGACGGGCTACCGCGTCCTGAGCGGCGGCTCGCACTTTCGCAACTACTACGAGCGGGCGTACGGCAACTACTACCTCTCGGGCATGCGGACGCGGCTCCCGCCCAACCCGGGAGGCGCCTTCGGCTCCGCGGTGATCGGCTCGGCGACCAACGCCTCCCGGGAGGTGGAGGGGGGATACACCGGGCCGTCGCACTCGGTGACCATCGTGGCGGACCCCTTGCTTGTAGCTGGGCTAAGCTCCGCTGCTGCGAGAGTAACCAGGGATGCGCTGAGCCTCGCACTGGCCGCCGCTTGCGCCGCCGACAGGCAACCGACCGAACCACGTGCGGGCGCCATCGTATACCGCGTCTACGGCAGTGATCCCGACGACCCCGACACGCCCGGCGCAGGACCGATGGGCCGCTCTTGGACACCCGTCGATCCCAGCACGGTGCCCAACTACAGGGCAGTAGCCGGCCTTCCCAGTGGCAGGGAGTCGATGGCCTACAATGCCGGTCGCTTCGTGCTCGTTGGCACCGTGATTGACCCCTCTGGAATCACAGTGAGGAGAGCCCTGGCGGTAGACGGCAATCCAGGCGGACTGTTAGAGTGGCAGGTCCCAGACCCTGCCTCACAGATAGAGATCACAGGTGTGTACGGCGTGAACCCACCTTATTGAGGAGGCTAGTGCGGTGGGCGAACCAGCGTTCTATATGGCATCGGCAGAGAGCGTGCCACTGCTGGCTCCGAGGGCATGCTACCCAATTCAACGTATCCGGGCAAGGGGCCGAGACGACTATCTTCTGACAAGGGTAGAGCCGCCCATGCCGGGGGCTCGCATTGCCCTGAGCGAGGTGGTGCTCGCCGCTCGGTACGAGGGTGATTCTCTGTTCCCCATAAACTCGTGGCCTATGCACGTATACGTATGTCGCGTCTTGAATGAGGACATCGCACGCTCTGGCGAGGCTACGGCTGACGATCTCGAAATAGGGTACTGGGCGGAGTTGTACCCGAGTCTGGCCCAGGCAGAGGAGAGCCTGGCCCCATATCGGGGACAACCGAGGGTCTAGGCAGCTAGTGGCAAGTTCTTTGCGTTCCTCGAGGTCGGGGCTTGGGCCGCATGCCTCGCTTCGTTCTTGGTCAGGCGCAGCGCGTCCTCACAGGTGAATGCCACGAAGTAGGGCCGGATCGCCTCATCGAGCTCAGCCAGTGCCCTGAAGAAGCGATTGGCGGCGCTGTGGCCCTTCGGGGCGTGCCAGACCTTTTCGTTGGGGTCGAAGCGATGGCCAGTACACGTCGGCAGGTACACCAGTTCCGGGTGTCTGTGAAGTGACAGCCATTTCTCCACGGCCTTGCGGGTGTGGATGCCGGCACTGTCCACGATCACATGGATTGGCCCAACAGGATAGGCGGTCAGCAGGCTCGAGAAGAGAGCGATGAACTCGACGCTGCGTTTGTGGTTCGTCAGTTGGTAGAACCACTGGCCGCTACGGAGGTTGAGAGCGCCGAACACGCCACGCTTGTGGTTCTAGCCGGGCCTGACAATCTTGCAACTGCCGGTCTGATCCGTTGCCACATCGCCCGCAGCACAGCCAGGAGATGCATCTCGCATTCATCCCCGCCCGGAACCATCGCGGGTAGGTCAGCCAGCGCCTGAGCCAGCCTGGCTCGTTTCTCATCAGCCTGTGCATCCCGCCCCCGTGTCAGCACCAGCTTGGCGCGCGTCCGACGAAAACCCACTCGCCCCGGCGCCTGGCCCAGCGTAGCAGCGCTCAACTGGATGGGAAAGCGTTCCCGCAACTGGCAGACCAGCAGCGCTACGGTCCAACAAGCTTGCAGGTAGCCGTAGTTCGCCGGCGGCTGGCCGGCTTGCGCCTGCACGATGGCCGTCAGGTGTCGCTCTCGCAGTGCCCGGCCACTGCGCGGGCCATCGTGCAGCCCCGCCAGCCCACGATCACGATAGGCTTCCAGCCAGTAGCGAATCGTGGCCGTGTCGTCCCCACCGACTCGCAGGTCTTAGGCGGGGAGCAGCCTTTCATCGACAACAGCCCGAAGTGGGCGAGTTCCGATGCTCGCCCGACCGCCTAGCGAGCCAGTTGGCGCAGCCGGGCGATCTGAGTATCACCTCGTCTTGTGCGGAGCACAGTGGGCTTTCTAGTCGAGAGTGGTGTCCGACTAGTTTGCCCGCTTGCTCCGCCTCTGTCAGATGTGCAAAGAACTTTGTCCTGCCGGTCGCTTTACAGGCGGACGCTCGCAGGTTACAATCGGCCTGCACCACCGTCGCACCGGTGCCGATCTGGGTGCGGTCCTTGCAACTCCGAGGTGCCCCATGCCCTACCTCACCGTGCGCGACTACCGCATGTATTATGAGGACCACGGCACAGGCGACCCGCTGGTCCTGCTCCACTCGGGCCTCGCGACCAGCGCGCAGTGGGTGCCGTTTATCCCCGTCTATGCGCGGCGCTACCGCGTGCTGGCGACCGACCGGCGCGGCTACGGCCGGTCCGACCCGCGGCCGGGCTTTGCGGCGGGCTATCTCCACGAGGATGCTTCGGACCTGGCCACGTTCCTCGACCTCCTCGGCGTCACCGGCGCCCGGGTGCTCGGCCACTCGGATGGCGGGACGGTGGCGCTCGTCCTCGCGGCCGCGAGGCCGGATCTCGTCCGGAGCATGGTTCTGGTGGCCGCGCACACGCACGCCGAGGAAAAGACCCTGGAGGGCCTGCGGCGCGCTCAGGCCCTCCTGCAGAGCTCCCCTGCGCAGCGGGAGCGGCTGGTCCGCCATCTCGGCCCGGGCGGACCGGCCCTCGCCGAGGCCTGGTACGGCCACTGGCTGGACCCCGAACAGCGGGGGCTGGAGATTCGCGAGCTGATCCGCTCCATACGCGTCCCCACCCTGGTCATCCAGGGCGTCGATGACGAGTTTGCCACCCCCGCTCATGCCGAGGGCATCGCCCGGGCCATACCCGGGGCCGAGCTGTGGCTCATCCCCAACTGCGGCCACAACCCCCAGTTTCAGATGCCGGAGGCGTTCAACGAGAGGGTGTTGGGGTTCCTGGGGGAGTATTGACTCCAGCCCTTGCGCGACCCGCGAAAGACGTTCTCCTCAAGTGCTCGCCACAGTCACTAGAGTGGGCACCGTTGAGGGCACGGGCTCCACATTTCCGGTTGCGGGGCGCTTGAGCGAGCGCTGAAGCTGGAGGCGCAGGATCCGCTTGGCCATCTCGTTCATGGCGCAGACAACGGATGGGCCCGCTGGAAGCGCCCAGGCAACTGTTCAGATTCGAGGGTGAGGAAGAACGGCTCAGTTGCGTGATCTCTATTCTGGCCCCATTTGCTCCCCAAAGTGGAGCGTCAGGACCCTGTGCGAGCCCCGATCAGGCCGCTAGTGCGAAGGGTGGCTTGCGGGACCCAGAATCTTGGGCGCGAGTCTGGACACGTATGCGCCCAGCACCGGTTCAGACCTTGCCCACAGGTGCATCAATGCCCTGTCGCACACGGAGCGCGACTCGGAACCTCTGCACACCGCACGTCTCTTGGGTTGCTGCGCTTGCGCACGGGGACATGGTCACCTGTGGGACGTGCGGTGGTTCCCCCGCCCCCGCCGCATGCCCAAGTCAGCGGCACCCTTCAGCCAAGGCCCATGGCCCCAGCAGCCCACTTAGATTAACCGTTAATCAACTACTTGACAAGACAGACGGGGTATGCTAAAATGATTAATGAGATGGCCACCGTGGGGATATAGCGATTAAGGACCATGCCGTAAGCATCATGAGGACAGAGGATACAACCGCGAACCCGGCCGAGGAACCCAAACGCGCCACGCTTAGGGACGTCGCAGAGGCCGCTGGTGTCTCGGTCGCTACAGCTTCGAACGCCCTGAGGGGAAAAGGACGTGTTAGCGAAGCCCAGAAGCAGCGCATCTTGGCAATCGCTGGGCGGCTGAACTATCGCCCTGACGTCGCCGCGCAGAGCCTGGTCTTGCGGCGGACAAGCGTCATTGGCAAGGAGCCGGGCAGTGGAGGCCGCAAGGCCAGGAGAGGAGTGCCAGGGAGGGGGCGATTGCAGTTTGGGGATATCGACACGTTGGCGGCTTTTGTCGCTGCAGAACTTGCGCAGCGCCGCGAAGAGGGCTGCGATGTCGCCGAGGCAGAGGCCCGATTGAGCAGGGCGATGGCAGGGCGGCCGGCGAAGAACGAGTTGGAAGCAATCTATGCTTCTCTGCTGCGCTTGGAGGTGAGCCCAGACTTTCCTTACCGCGAGCCTTCAGACCTGGCGGAAATCAGGGCCGAGCGCCCGGCGGGCCCGAGAACGATTGATCTGTGGCTGTCTACGGACGAGCTCATGGATCGCGTGTATGGCGCCTGGCTGGGGCGGTGTGTCGGATGCCTGTTGGGCAAGCCACTCGAGACCGGTTGGCCTCGTGAAAAGATTAGGCGCTACCTGGAGATGGCCAACAGCTATCCGCTAAGGAGCTACGTTCCCGACGTGATACCGCGGCCGGATGGCTTCGAACTGCACCCTGACGCGCCGACAGCTCTCCTCGGACACATCAACGGCATGCCGCCCGACGACGACATAGCCTATACGCTCATTGCCCTTCATGTCCTGGAGCGGCATGGGCTCGGTTTTTCGACGGAGAACATCGCCAGCGAGTGGCTGAACCATCTGCCCTACTTTACAACCTGGACTGCCGAGCGAGCAGCCTATCGAAACCTTGCACAGGGCATTCAGCCGCCGCACACCGCCACTTACCAGAACCCCTACCGTGAGTTGATCGGCGCCCAGATCCGGGGGGATATGTGGGGATACGTCTGCCCTGGCAGGCCTGAGTTAGCCGCAGAACTCGCCTTCCGAGACGCGCGCCTGTCGCATGTCAAGAATGGCATCTATGGAGAGATGTGGGTAGCGACGATGCTCGCGGCAACTTTCGCGTCGCGAGACGTGAGGGAGATCATCCAGATAGGCCTTTCTGAGATCCCCCAGCGCTGTCGCCTAGCTGAAGCGGTCATACGTGTGATGGAATGGTGTGATCGCACTGACGACTGGGAGACCGTCGCTGATCGCATCTGGAAGACCTACGGGCATTACAACGGAGTACATGTGATCAACAATGCCGCGGTGGTAACCCTGGCATTGCTTCAGAGCGGAGGTGACTTCGAGCGGGGCATCACGATAGCCGTGATGAGCGGCCTCGATACGGACTGTAATGGCGCCACGGTCGGCTCGATCCTCGGGCTGCTCGTGGGAGCGCGCGCTCTGCCCGAAAAGTGGCTTGCTCCGCTCGACGACCGGTTTGAGAGCTGGGTGGCAGGGCTTTCTCACGGGCGTATCTCGGATCTGGCCCGACGCACAACAGCCATCTCACGCCAAGTCCTGGAGGGGACCTGCTAGAGTTTGGCGACGATGGCCAACCCTCAGAAGCCGGCCTTGGCGTCGTTGTTGAGGGTGTGGGGCCAAGCGCGGACAGGCCCAAGATGTCCCGGAAATGCAGCTCCGCTCAGACCTGGCAACCGCCAGAGGGCGTCGGTGTGCCAACCAATACAGGATGGGGGCAGATGACAGCGACTGGGCACGTTTCGGGCGTAGCAGTCGCCCCGTCAGGCAGAACGACAACAGTCGCCTCGGGCAAGCTGCCTTGGTTCAAAGACCTGCGCCGGCACTGGCCCCTTTATTTGATGGCGCTGCCGGCCATACTTTCCGCCGTGATCTTTGGTTACGGTCCCCTGTTTGGGCTCGCTATTGCCTTCTTGGACTACTCTCCGGTCCGGGGAATCCTGCATAGCCCTTGGGTCGGGCTGGCCAACTTTCGGCAGGCGTTCCACAATCCTTTCTTCCTACCGGCCCTCCGCAACTCGATCATCATCAGCGTGCTTAAACTGGCCGTAGGTTTCCCGTCCGCCATCACCCTGGCACTATTGCTCAACGAAGTACGAGCTCGGTTCTTCAAGAGTGCCGTGCAGACGGCCACGATGTTGCCCTACTTCATCTCGTGGGTTGTTGCCGCCTCAATGTGGCGGGCCATGCTGGGGTCCAATGGCGTGGTCAACGAGATCATCGAGCATGTGTTTCACGGACAAGCTGTTAACTTTCTGTCCGACCCAGCCAAGTTCCGCTGGATCATTGTCTTCCAGGACACCTGGAAGTTCTGCGGGTACTTTGCCGTGCTTTACTTAGCCGCCATCGCGGCGATTGACCCGACTCTCTACGAGGCTGCTCTGGTTGACGGTGCCAACCGGTGGCAACAGATGCGCCATATCACGATCCCGGGCATATCCACGACTATGGTAACCCTCTTTGTGCTCCTTACTGGTTGGCTGATCCGGGCCGGCTTTGAGCAGGTTTATGTAATGTATAACGTTTCCGTCTACTCGACTGGTGATATCCTGGAGACGCTCACGCTTCGTCTCGGGTTGAACCAGACTCTTTACGGTCTGGCTACTGCCATTGGACTGTTTCAGTCTGTAGTGAGCTTGTTGCTTGTTATGTCGACCAATCTCCTCGTGAAACGGTTCGACCAGGAAGGGCTCTTTTAGGAAGGGCCCCAGTGCCGTGTCCAGTCGGTCGGCACCTAAGCACGCTTCCTGCCGCAGAGGAGAGCAGGGCATATGAGGCGCAAATCCAGGTTTTGGAGCCACAAGTTTGTATGGGAGTTAGTGCCAGTTTACATCCTCCTCGGTTTCGTGTTTGTCGTTACGGCGTACCCGTTCCTTTATGTGTTGTTTCTGTCGGTAATGCCTTATGAGAACTATGTACGGCAAGCCGTACATGCTTTGCCATCCGGCTTCACGCTCATCTATTTCCGGGAGATCTTTCGAGATCCACGTCTCCTGAACGCTTTCCGCATCTCTGTGCTCAAGACAGGAATCGGCACGCTGCTCAACGTCGTCGCTACAGCGATGGCAGGCTATGCGCTATCTCGCCGTGAACTCCGCTTCGGCCGAATGCTCACGCTCCTCTTCCTCGTCCCCATGTTTTTCAGTGGCGGACTGATTCCCTATTACCTGGTCATCCGAGCCACGGGCCTGCTCAATACCTTCTGTGCGCTTGTCATTCCTGGCTTGGTGAGCTCATTCCTCCTCTTCATGGTGCGCGCATACTACATGGACTTTCCTCAGGAAGTGATCGAAGCAGCCATTATCGACGGCGCCGGGCAGTTTGGTATCTTCTGGCGTGTGGTCTGGCCGACCTCGGCCCCCATTCTGGCGACCATCGCCCTCCTCTACGGCACAGGCCATTGGAATGACTATTTCTGGCCGAGCATCCTGGTACCTCCCAAACTACACCCGGCGCCGGTGATCCTCAATGCCATCACGAACACTCGCAGCGTATTGCAGGGGCTCGGGCTCGGGACACAACTTACACCAGAGTCCTTCATCGCCGCGGTTGCTGCCGTGCTGATCGTGCCCATCCTTGTCCTCTATCCTTTCCTGCAGAGGTTCGTCGTCAAGGGCATCATGATTGGCGCCGTGAAGGGGTAGTGATCTCTGACCTGTTGTATGGCATCGGAAGAAGGCAAGTCTTGGTCAACGAAGGGAGGTGATGTGAAACAAGCAAGAGAGGTCCGCTGTATGTCAGGGTCGTGTGGCACACAAGCCACGAGCGTTCGTGCCGCAGTGATTCCCGCGCAGGTAGGAAAAGGAGCGAACTGAAAATGGAACACGGTAACTTCAAATTGAGTCGGCGTGGCTTCTTGCGGTGGGCGGGACTGGCCGCCGGTGCGGCTGTGTTTTCGGCCTGCAAGTCGGCAACCTCGGCCCCGGAAGTACGGGAAGTCACCAAGGTCGTAGCTGGCACTCCCGTCGTGGAGGTCGTCACCGTCACGCCCGCTCCGGTCAAGCAGCCCGACAAGATCGCTATCTGGTCGCCCGGTGACAACGGCACGGTGGCCGATTGGAACTATGACCCTATTCTTGCGGTCGTCGAGGAGGCCACCAATACCGAGATCGAGATGCTCAAGATCGACTGGAGCACCTTCGTGGATCAGGTCAATACAGCCGCTGCCAGTGGCAACCTGCCCGACGTCATCGGCTGTGTGGATCATCAGAACAGGGCGCTCCTTGAAGGGTGGGTGCGCGACGGCGTGATCGCTCCTTTCGAAGATTCCGTAGCCGAGGCGGCACCGTATGTCTTGGCACAGTACGAGAAGAACCCCAGTCTGAATGAGCTCAAGATCAATGGGCGCATCTACTTCCAGCCCATCAGCTGGGGCCAGGGGAACTATCCGAACATGGGTCTTTTGCACGTGCGCAAGGACCTGCTGGACAAGCTCGGCCTGGAACCGCCGGACACCCTGGACCAATACTTAGCCTTCGTCAGCTCGGCTATGGCCAAGGGGGAGAAGGGGATTCTCTTTGGAGGCAGCGGCGGCATCGGGCCAGCCATCAACGCCTTTGCGGGAGCCTTTGGCCTCCCCTTCCGAGGCTGGGTCAAGACCGGTAATGGCTTCGGCTATTGGGCGGTTCAGGCTGCCATGAAAGAGGCCCTCGTGCTCTTCCGCCAGATGGTAGCTGAGGGGCTGGTAGACCCTGCCTCTTGGGAGAGTGGCGCAAACCAGCGAGATCTGTATGTGGCGGGACGGGGTTGCGCTCTGATCTTCAACGGCGGCGGGCACACTGGCCGTATCCAAAACGACATGGCCCTGAAAGACCCCTCATTCAAGAACTGGCTGCTGCCGGCTCCCAGCGCGGGGGGCTCAAACCGTGGCTACACGGCAGAGGAAATGTTCTGGGGCGTTTCATCCATCGGCGGCATGAAGAACAACAACCCGGTGGCAGCGGCTCGCGTGATCAACTTCCTGATCAGTCCGGAAGGGTATGAACTGACCGCTGTGGGGATCGAGGGACGCGACTTCGAACGCGTCGGCGGAGAGATCAAACTCCTAGAACAGCGCGCGAAAGATGGGTTCCCCACCGAGGCTGGCGACACGGGAGCTCACCCGCTGGCCACCACCATCGTCAGCTGGGTGCCACAGGAGTGGCAGGACTGGGCGTTGCTGTATGGCAAGGACGAAGCGTACAAATCCTGGTATAAGCAAATGTGGCAGAATCAGGGCAAGTACCAAATCCAGACCTACGGCCTGCTGACTACGAGTCCTGCCTGGACCCAGTTCTACTCGACTTCCAACGAGCTCATCAGTCGTTCCTTCCTCGCTATCGTACAGTCGGGCTCCGACTCGGAGGCCATGTCGCTCTTTGACCAGTTCCTCAACGATTGGCATGGAGCGGGCGGCACTGCCGCGCAGGACGAAATGAGCGCTGTGCTCAAGGAGCTCTACCCGAGCTAGAGCCCTCTCTCCGGTAGGGGCGGCTCCAGCCGCCCCTGCTTCTTCCTATAAGGGAGATCGTGATGGCTTCTTACGACACCTTCCAAGCTCTGGCCGCTCACCCGGAGTGGATCCCACCTCGCTCGGATCTGAGGGTCTTCCTAGGTGAGCCCGGCGGGCCGGAGGCGACCAAGACCACGGTCGAGCCCGGGAACTCTTTCTCGCCGGGGATGCGTAGCTTTGGCGTGACCTGGTGGGTCCGCCTGCCCCAGAGCGGTACCTTTTTCGCTCCGGAGATGGCGCCTCTCGAAGCCCTGCGCTGGCAGTATGCGGAGGGCTTTTTGCCGCTGCTGCACTGCCAGACCGAGGTGGAGGGGATCGACGCCCGGCACAGGCTCTTCCAGGACGGCACAGCGGCAGCGTGTTCCGAAGCCGTGTGCGGCGAACTGGGAGTGGCAAACCGGCGCGCGGACACGGTCCAGGTGCAGGTTTTCATGGCACTGCGTTCCCTGGGACCGGCGGGCGGCCCGGTCTGCGACTTGACTGTCGGCCCCGATGGGGCCGGCTTTTGGCTGCCAACCCGACACCTGCCCCTCCTATGTCTGGATCGCAAGCCGTCCGCCATCGGCTGCGGCGTCGGCGACCCATCCCCTCTTGCCCGTAGCGGCCAGGTGCCGGCGGAGCAGTGCGTACACGACGCAGAAGGCTGGTGCTATGGCCTTGCCCGCTACGATATCACTCTCGCCCCCGGCGAGGCTTGGCAGGTGCATCTGGACTGCCCACAGCAGACCTACGGCACGCTCCAAAGCGAGCTGCCAGGCACGGCCCAGCCGCATCCCGAGCGGTTCGAAGAGCGGGCCCATGCGCACCTGCAAGCTTGGCGCGCCCGCCTCGGCGGCGTGACCATCGACGTGCCCGACAGCGACTTTCAGAACGCCTTCTACGCTGGAATCCAGCACATGCTCACGGCCATGGAGGGAGACCAGGCTCGTATTGCCCCGCTCTCCTATCCACTTCCGTGGCTACGCGATAGCGTCTATATCATGCGCTGCCTCGACCTGATGGGACTGCACGAGGTCGCCCGCGCGGCCACTGAGTACTGCGTGCGGCACGACTTTTTCGGAGGCTTTGGCGCAGAAGGAGACGCCCCTGGCGAAGGCATTTGGGCGATTGTTCAGCACTACCGCATCACCCGGGATCGGAGCTGGCTTGAGCGCACCTATCCGGCCATCCGCCGCAAATGCGACTGGCTTTTCCGCATGCGCCGTGCCGAGCGACCCCTGCGAGTCACGGCGGACACACCTGTCCTGCCCCTGATGCACGCCCAGCGCGCCGGCGGGATCATCTGCCTCCCTGCCCAACATGGCCTCATCATGGGCACCATGGACCACGGCGTCTCCTACTCCGTGGGCTGGGTGAACCAGTGGGCTTTGTGCGGCCTGCTCGAGGCCGTGTACGCCGCACAGGAGCTCGGCCTCTCCTCTGATGCGGCCGCGTACGAAGGGGAGGCGATGCAACTACGAGCCGCGCTCGAAGCTTACTCGGCGCAGCACCCCGAGTTTTTTGATCTCGAGCGCACGGTGAGCAGCCTGCTGTGGCCCACACGGGCCTGGGCGCACGACCCGGAGCGAATCCGGGCGGGCTTTGACGCCTGGTGGCGGGCTCACCGCGGGACTGACGACAAG
>JAIMBM010000478.1 GCA_023511475.1 Anaerolineae bacterium | reverse complement strand
GCATATCGATCATCATCTTTGGCGGCTTCGTGACCGATATCCCGGGCCGGGTGGGTGGCCTGCTCATCTCCAACCCGTGGGCGCTGGTGCTCTTTGCCATCGTGACTTTGATCACGGTCGTGGGCATCGTGGTGATCCAGGAAGGGCAGCGGCGCATCCCGGTGCAGTATGCCAAGCGCGTCAGGGGCACCAAGGTCTACGGCGGGCAGAGCACACACATCCCGCTCCAGGTGAACGCAGCCGGCATGATCCCGCTGATCTTTGCGGTATCGTTCCTGATCTTCCCGGGTGTGGTGGCGAGCTACTTTGTGTACTCGAGCACCAAGTGGGTGGCCGACGTGGCGAACTTTGTGTACCGGGTGTTCGACTCGCGCGGCAGCTTTTACTGGATCGCCTACTTCCTGCTCGTCATCGGCTTCACGTACTTTTACACGGATATCGTCTTTCAGCAGCAGAACCTGGCCGAGACACTGCAGCGGCAGGGTGGATTCATACCGGGCATCCGCCCCGGCAAGCGCACGGCCGAGTATCTGAGCGGCGTGGTGCGACGCATCACACTGGTGGGGGCTATCTTCCTGGGCGTCGTGGCCATTTTGCCCTGGATCGTGCGGCCGCTCGCCGGGACGTCGGAGATGCTCGTTACCAGCACCGGCTTGCTCATCGTGGTGGGCGTGGTGCTGGACACGATGAAACAGCTCGAAGCGCAGCTCCTCATGCGACACTATGAGGGCTTTATCCGGAGGTAGTGCTTGAGGATCGTGCTGTTGGGTGCGCCGGGCGCGGGCAAGGGGACGCAGGCAGAGCTGCTGTCGGAGTACCTGCAGGTTCCGCACATCGCTACCGGCGACCTGTTCAGGGAGGCACTGGCCAAAGAGACGCCCCTTGGGCGCGAGGCCAGAGCCTATATGGACCGGGGTGAGCTCGTTCCGGATGCGATCACCATCGCGATGGTGCGCGAGCGCCTGAGTGCGCCCGATACAGAGCGAGGGTTCATCCTGGATGGCTTCCCAAGGACGGTGGAGCAGGCTCGGGCGCTGGACGAGGTCCTCGCCGAGCGGAATCAGAAGCTGGACCTGGTGGTGTTCATCGACGTGCGGCCGGAGGTTCTGCTGCAGAGGCTCTCGGGCCGCTGGATCTGTCAGGACTGCCAGGGGGTGTACCATACGTTGTACAATCCGCCGGAGAGGCCCGAGATCTGCGATGCCTGTGGGGGCAGGCTGTATCAGCGGGTCGACGACCGGCCCGAGACGCAGCGCCGGCGGATAGAGGTCTACCTGGCGCAAACGGCGCCGCTGATCGAGTTCTATCGCGAGCGAGGCCTCCTGGTCACAGTCAACGGGGAGCAGGAGATTGCCCGAGTTCGAGATGAGCTTCGCAGCGCTGTGGACCGGGTACGGACGCGGGCATGATCACCTGCAAGTCTGAAGCCGAGCTAGAGAGGATGCGTCGGGCGGGCCGGATTGTGGCCGAGGTCCTTGCCAGGCTCTGTGAGCGCGCCCGGCCGGGTGTCACGACGGCTTCGCTGGATGCCTGGGCGGAGCAGTACATCCGTCGGCGAGGGGGTGTGCCCTCGTTCAAAGGGTATCGCGGCTACCCGGCGTCGGTATGTATCTCGATCGACGAGGAGCTCGTGCACGGGATACCCAGCCGGCGACGGCTGCGCGAGGGGCAGATCGTGAGCTTTGATGTCGGGGTGATCTACGAGGGGTATCACGGCGATGCAACCGTCACCATCGGCATCGGGCAGATCAGCGAGACGGCGAAGGATTTGCTGCGGGTGACGCGGGAGGCGCTCGAGGCAGGGATTGCGGCGGCGAGGGCGGGCAATCGCCTCGGCGACGTGTCCCATGCCATACAGGTGACGGCCGAGAGCCAGGGCTACAACGTGGTCCGGGAGTGGGTGGGCCACGGGATTGGCAAGGAGATGCATGAGGAGCCGCAGATACCCAACTTTGGGGAGGCGCGGCGTGGCCCCCTGCTGTGCTCGGGGATGACCCTGGCGTTGGAACCGATGCTGACGGTGGGCGACTATCGGACCAGGGTCCTGGACGATATGTGGACTGTGGTGACGGTGGATGGGAGCCTGTGTGCGCACTTTGAGCACACCATCGCCGTCACCGAGGATGGGGCCGAGATTCTGACCAGATTGTAGGAGTGGACGGGCTTCCGCCGGGCCAAGTGCGCTGCACCTGCGGGGCGGAGCCTGATGGGCGCGACCGATACAGTGCGCCCTTGAGCGAGGGAGTGGAGGTATCATCATGAAGGTTCGACCTTCTGTACGCGTACGGTGTGCCAAGTGCAAGATCATCAGGCGGCGTGGCGTGGTCCGGATCATCTGTGAGAACCCGCGCCACAAGCAGCGGCAGGGCTAAGGAGAGGTTCGTTGCCCGCTGAGCAGAGCACCGCGTTCGAAAGGGGTATCAGGTGGCAAGAATAGCTGGTGTGGACTTGCCGAACAACAAGAGGGCGGAGATCGGGCTGACCTATATCTATGGCATCGGCCTGAGCACGAGCCGCAAGGTGCTGGCCCAAACCGGCGTCAATCCCGACACTCGGATCAAGGATCTGACCGAGAGCGAGGTGAGCCGGCTGCGCGATGTCATCGAGCGTGAGCTCAAGGTGGAGGGCGACCTCAGGCGCGAGGTCGCGATGAACATCAAGCGGCTCACCGAGATCGGCTGCTATCGGGGGTTGCGACATCGCCGCAACCTGCCTGTGCGCGGGCAGCGCACGCGGACGAACGCGCGAACCAAGCGCGGCCCACGCAAGACCGTTCCGGGCCGCCGCCGGTCTCGGGCGAAGAAGTAGGATCTGGTTGCCGGCGTCTGGCAGGGGTCGGCTTTGGCTGGCTGTCCTGTGCCAGGCGTCCGAGCCGGGGTGCAGGCGTCGTAACACGCTGGGCCCGAGGAGCACCCGAGGGCTGGTGACTCTTCTGTAGGAGGACTGATGGGACGCAAGAGGACGGGCGTACGCCGAGGGCGGCGCGAACGAAAGCTGGTGCCGGCGGGACGTGCCTACGTGCACTCGACCTTCAACAACACGATCGTGACAGTGACCGACCTTCAGGGCAACGTCCTGACCTGGAGCAGCGCTGGCGCCTCAGGTTTCAAGGGCTCGCGCAAGAGCACGCCCTATGCGGCTACTGTGGCTGCCCAGGCGGCTGCGAGGGCAGCGATGGACATGGGCATGCGCGAGATCGACATAATGGTCAAGGGCCCCGGCCCGGGCCGGGAGGCGGCCATCCGCTCCCTGCAGCAGGCTGGACTGCGGGTCCGCTCGATCACCGATGTGACGCCGATCCCCCACAACGGCTGCCGACCGCCGAAGAAGCGGCGCGTGTAGAGGTTGCGAAGGGGAAGGGGCTTTCCTTTGGCCGGGCCGGCCTGCGGCGCCCGGCTGAGAGATACGATTGCTCAGAGCCCGTCTGCCCGAGCTGGCGAGAGGCAGAGGGAGAGGAGGTTTCATGGCCAGAAATAAGGAAGCGGTCTGCAAGCTGTGCCG
>JAIMBM010000477.1 GCA_023511475.1 Anaerolineae bacterium | reverse complement strand
AACCGCCGGCCTGCCATCCCCCCTGACCCCCAGGCCGGCGCCTGGGGCCTGCGTGGGGTTCTGGGGTGATGGCAACACCATCTCAGCAGCGAGCGCTGCCTGGATCCAAGTCTGAACAGAGGCGGTTCCGGGCGTCCGCCTCCATCACAGTGTGCTCCTGTTCAGGCGCAGCGCCGCCGGCAGGGGCGGCGCCCCCCGGATCGCGTCTGGCTCCTCCGGGAAGAGAGTGCTCCCTTGCTGTGCGCGACGGATGCCAGGGGGTCGTCCGCCCCTCAGGTGTCACTTGAATCCAGTCAGGGTGATCCCCTGCACGATCCAGCGCTGGAACAGGAAGTAGACTATGAGGATGGGCAGGATCACCAGCGTAGATGCGGCCATGCTCAGGTCGTGTCGGGCCCCGTGCTGGCTGTTGTACCACGTCAGCATGATCGGGAGGGTGCGCCGCTCGGTAGTGGTGATCACGATCAGGGGCCACAGGTAGTCGTTCCAGGTGCCCATGAACTGGAAGATTCCCAGGGTGGCAAGGGCGGGGCCCATCTGTGGCAGCACGATGCGCGTGTAGATGCCAAACTCGGACGCCCCGTCGATCCGCGCTGCATCGATCAACTCCGCCGGAATGCCCTCGATGAACTGCTTCATCAAAAAGATGCCAAAGGCACTCGTTGCCCCCGGGACCACCAGCCCCCACAGGCTGTCCGTCAGGTGCAGCCGTACCAGGATCAGGTACATCGGGATCATGGTCACCTGGAAGGGAATCATCATGGTGGCCAGGACCAAAGTAAAGAGCAGGTCCCTGCCAAAGAACTGGTACTTGGCAAACACAAAACCGGCCAGAGAGCTGGTAAAAAGCACCAGGGCCACCACGCTCACGCTGACGGCCGTGCTATTCAGGAAGAACCGCTCCAGCGGTACCCGCGGGTCGTCAAAGATCGTGCGAAAGCTCTGCAGTGTCGGCTGCTCCGGAATCAGCGTCGGGGGCAGACGGATGATCTCCGTCGAGGACTTGAGCGAAGTCCCCAGCATCCACAGGAAGGGGACCAGCGTCACCACACACCCGGCAGTGAGGATCAGGTAGACCAGTGCGCGGACCACGAACGGCCTGAGCCTCCACCGGGCTCTGCGACGGAGGGCTGGAGCGATCTGCTGTACAGTATCCATCGATCAGTACTCCCACTCTCGGCGGAGCAAGCGCATCTGGAGCAGCGTGGTCAGCATGATGATGGCAAAGAGCGCCATGGCCACCGTTGCTGCCAGGCCCATCTCCTGGTGCCGAAAGGCCGTTTCATAGATGTGCAGGACGAGTGTGCGCGTCAGATTCCCAGGCCCGCCGCGGGTCATGACATAGAAGATGACGAAAACCTGCCACGACGAGAGCATGGTCATGACGATGACAAAGGTGAGCGTTGAGCGTAGCAGGGGAACCGTGATATGCCAGAAGCGCTGCCAGCTATTCGCGCCATCGACCCGTGCCGCCTCATGGAAGACCTCGGGGATACCCTGGAGCCCGGCGATAAAGATCACCAGGTTATACCCCATGTCCTGCCACACGTAGGTCACAATCAGACAGACCATCGGCAGGGGTATGCCCAGCACTGTAGTCTTTGGGTCACTGAGCCAGGGCATGCCCTTGAGCCCAACAACGCGCAGCGCCAGGTTGAGCAGGCCGAAGGTGGGGTTATAGATCACACCCCACACCAGCGAGACGGCTACCAGAGAGGTGACGGTAGGCAGAAAACAGATGGTTCGGAACACCGTCTTGAGCCGGCGGTGTACGGTCTCGATGAGCACCGCCAGTGGCAGGGTGATGGCCAGGTTGAGCGGTAGCACGAGCATGGCAAAGATGAAGGTGTTCTTGACCGAGAGCCGAAAGAGCTGGCCGTTGATCGAGCCCGAGAAGATGTCGAGATAGTTGCGCAGCCCGACAAAGGGATTGCCGCCGCCGAGGCCGAGAAACGCCCCCTCCCGCGTCGGGCTGTAGCGGAAGAGGGTGATCAGCACCGCCCAGACCATGGGCAGCAGCGTGAACGCCATCATATACAGCATGATCGGAGTCAACGATGCAGCGGCGAAACGGTGCTGGCTGCGCAGGAGTCTGCCGCGCGCGCGCAATGCTGGCATCAGGCCTTGCTTCCCTTCTCACTCTGGTCCTCCCGCAGGCGCCACCCGTGCACCTGCGGGAGGACATGCTCTGGGAATGGGGCTTGCGCCCCAACCGCGACTACCCGATCTTGCTGTCGATCATGGCGTTCGCTTCCTCATGCATCTTGTTGAGCGCTTCCCTGACACTGATCTGGCCCTGCAGCGCCTCTACGAGGTGCGTCGCCACAACGTTGTACCAGACAAAGTCGCGGTCCTGCAGCATGCCGACGTACCGGCCATAGGGCAGCACTTTGAGCGAGGGTCCCAGCCAGTCCAGATCGTTGATGAGCGTGGGATCCTCGGCCACGGCCTTGAGGGCGGGCACAGTGCCGGTGCCCACGTTCCAGGCGCGAGCGTTCGCGGCGTCGGCAGCGGCGAACCTGGCGAACTCCCAGGCCTCGCGGATTCCCTTGCTGTTCGGTGAGACGACCTTCCCCCAGCCCGAGTCGGCGGCGAAGGACATCTTCTCGCCATAGTGCGGGCACGAGACATAGTTCCACGGGTCGGCAAAGTCGGGGTGGTTCTCGCGGGCGACGGGTACAATCCACGGCCCGATGTAGCCGATGGCGACAAGCCCCTGGAAGAAGGAGTCGCCCACCCAGTTGGACTCCGGGTTGAAGGTCATGGGGTCGACCACCCTATCCTTCTGAGCCATTCCCACAAGCCACTCGGTCGTCGCTTCGGCCTGGGGCGTGAGCAGGTTCAGATGCACCTTGTCGTCCGCAAAGTAATCGCCGCCGCGCTCCAGGATACCCTCCCAGAAGAGGAACCCGAGGCCGTCGCCCGTGACATAGTGGAACCCGGCGACGGTCATCGTGTCACCATCGAGCCTGGTGAGCTTTTTGGCGTCGCTGACCAGTTCCTCCCAGCTCTTCCACTCCGGGGGATAGGGGAGCGCAGCCTCCTCGAACATGCGCTTGTTGACCAGCACACCCCCATTCTCGAGGTTGTACTCGTTGGGTAGGCCGTACAGCTTGCCCTCCCAGACGTAACCATCCAGAGGCGCGGCGTAGAAGAGGTCGCGTGCCTCGGCCAGGCTCATGACGTCATCCGGAGCCACCGAGAGCGTGCCACCTTTGGCATAGCTCTGCACCCAGCTTCCGAACATCTCCATGATGTCCGCCTCGTTCTTGGCGGCCATGGAGGTCTGGATCGTCTGGATGAACTCGTCGTACGGGAAGTACTCGTATTTGATCTGTACCTCTGGCTTCTGCTCCAGCCACTTCTGGATCGCCGCCTCATTGGCCTTGACGAAGGCTGGGTTGCTGTGGGACCACAGCCGCAGCGTGATCCCCCCCGTCCCTGCCTCGGCCGGCGCCCCTGCCTTGGTCGGTGCCGGGGGCTGGGTGGGGGGACCCTGGGCCCC
>JAIMBM010000476.1 GCA_023511475.1 Anaerolineae bacterium | reverse complement strand
ATACGCGACTACACCATGCCCGAGGAGTGGGGCGCGCTGATCCGGACGCTCTTTGAGCGGGTGCCCAACATCCACAAGGCGGTCGTCTCGGTGCATTGCCACAACGACCTCGGGCTCGCCACGGCCAATGCGCTGCAGGGGGTACGGTACGGGGCGCGGCAGGTCGAGTGCACCATCAACGGCATCGGCGAGCGGGCTGGCAATACCTCCCTCGAAGAGGTCGTCATGGCCCTGCGAACCCGGCGCGCCCACTTTGGCGTCGAGACGCGCATCGACCCCCGCCATATCTACTCAATCAGCCGCCTCGTGAGCGACCTGACCGGCATCGTCGTCCAGCCCAACAAGGCGATCGTCGGGCGCAACGCCTTCGCCCATAGCTCGGGCATTCACCAGGATGGCATCCTGAAGGACCGCAGCACCTACGAGATCATCGACCCGCGCGATATCGGCGTTCCCGAGTCGGAGATCATCCTCTCCGCGCGCTCGGGCCGGCACGGCCTGCGGCACCGCCTCGAGGAACTCGGCTATGTGTTCAAGGACGCCGAGGCCTTCGAGCCGGTCTACCAGCGCTTCCTAGCCATCGCCGACAAGAAAAAGACGGTCAGCGACCGCGACCTCGAGGCTATCGTCGCCGATCAGGCCCGCATCATGAGCCTCGATGGCTACGCGCTCGAGCTCGTGCAGGTCTCCTGCGGCAACCACAGCATGCCGACGGCCACCGTCCGCCTGCGCACGCCTGAGGGCACAGTAAAGGCCGACGCGGCGCTTGGCGCGGGGCCGGTCGATGCCGTCTATCAGGCAATCAACCGGGTCATTGGCGTGCCCAACGAGCTGATCGAGTTCTCCATCAAGGCCGTGACCGAGGGGCTCGACGCCATCGGCGAGGTGACCATCCGCATCCGCTCCGACGGGCAGGTCTTTACCGGCCGCGGTGCGGACACTGACATCATCGTGGCCTCCGCCAAGGCCTACATGAACGCGCTGAACCGCCTGATCGCCATCCAGCGCGAGGATAGGGAGAGGGCCCTGCCCTCCGAGGGAGAGGCTCGCCGATGAGCCCCATGACGCTGGCCGAGAAGATTCTCGCCGCCCATGCCGGCCTGCCGGAGGTAGCGCCGGGGATGCTCATCGACGCGCGCGTCGACCTGGTGCTGGCCAACGACATCACCGCGCCCATCGCCATCCGCGAGTTTGAAAAGCTCGGGGTATCGCGGGTCTTCGACCCGTCCCGGATCGCCCTCGTGCCCGACCACTTTGCGCCCAACAAGGACATCAAATCCGCCGAGCAGTGCCTGACCATGCGCCGGTTCGCCCGCGAGCAGGGGATCGTGCACTACTATGAGGTCGGGCGCATGGGCATCGAGCACGTGCTGCTCCCCGAGCAGGGCCTTGTGGCTCCCGGCGAGCTGGTGGTCGGCGCCGACTCGCACACCTGCACCTACGGCGCCCTCGGAGCCTTTGCCACCGGCATGGGCTCGACCGACATCGCCGTGGCCATGGCCACGGGGCACGTCTGGCTCAAAGTGCCCGAGACGGTGCGGATCGTCTTTACCGGTAGCCTGCGGCCCTGGGTCGGCGGCAAGGACCTCATCCTCTACACCATCGGGCAGATCGGGGTCGACGGCGCGCGCTATCAGGCGATCGAGTTCTGTGGCCCGGCCATCGACGCCCTCTCGATGGACGGCCGCTTCACCATGGCCAACATGGCCATCGAGGCAGGCGCCAAAGCTGGCCTTTTCGCTCCGGACGACAAGACCCTGGATTATGTCGCACCTCGCGTCAACCGCCCATTCGTGGCCATGACGCCCGACCCCGGGGCCGAGTACGCGCGCACTCTCGAGTGGGACGTCTCGGCGCTCGAGCCGCAGGTGGCTTTTCCACACCTCCCGGCCAACGTCCGCCCGGTCAGTCAGGCCGGCGGCGTGTCCATTGATCAGGCTGTGATCGGCTCGTGCACTAACGGCCGCTGGGAGGACCTCGAGCTCGCCGCTCGGGTGCTCCGTGGCCGGCGCGTGCACCCCGACGTGCGGTGCATCATCATCCCCGGCACGCAGGAGATCTATCGTCGGCTGGCCCGCGAGGGCCTGCTGGAGACCTTTGTGGAGGCAGGGGCAGCGGTCAGCACGCCCACCTGCGGCCCCTGCCTGGGAGGATACATGGGAGTCCTGGCAGCGGGCGAGCGCTGTATCTCGACCACAAACCGCAACTTTGTCGGGCGCATGGGGCATCCCCAGAGCGAGGTCTACCTGGCCAATCCTGCGGTTGCGGCGGCGAGCGCGGTGCTCGGCCGCATCGGCAGCCCGGGCGAGCTGGGGCTGTAACAGGGGTCGCACAGCGAGCCGCCCAGCGCCAAGACGAGTTGCCCTGAGGGGAGGGTGCCTTGCAGTACCAGGCCTGGTTTCAGTGCTTCAACGGCTGCCCGGGCCGCTACTCGCCCTACGAGGTCATCTACGCCTGCCCGCAGTGCGGGGCGCTCCTCGAGGTCGCCCACGACGTCGAGGCGCTCCGGTCCCGCAGCGCTGCCGGCTGGATGAAGCTCCTGGACGAGCGCGTTCGCTGCAACCAGTGGCCCTACGGCTCGGGTGTGTGGGGCAAGAAGGAGTGGGTGCTGCCCGACATCGACGACCGCAACATCGTCTCCATGTACGAGGGGCACACCAACCTCTTCTGGGCCGAGCGGCTCGGGCGCGAGCTGGGCCTGGAGGATCTCTGGGTCAAGCTGTGCGGCAACAGCCACACCGGCTCCTTCAAGGACCTGGGCATGACGGTGCTCGTCAGCGCCGTCCGCCAGATGATCGCCAACGGGCGCCCGATCCGGGCGGTGGCCTGCGCCTCCACCGGGGACACGTCTGCCGCCCTCGCCGCCTACTGCGCTGCCGCGGGCATACCGTCGATCGTCTTTCTCCCACGGGCCCGCGTGTCGACGGCGCAGCTCATTCAGCCGCTGGCCAACGGCGCCATCGTACTCTCCCTGGATACGGACTTTGATGGGTGCATGGCCATTGTGCGCGAGGTCACCCGCGACAACACCATCTACCTGGCCAACTCGATGAACTCGCTGCGCATCGAGGGGCAAAAGACGGTCGGGATCGAGATCGTGCAACAGTTCGACTGGGAGGTGCCGGACTGGATCGTCATCCCCGTCGGCAACCTCGGGAACGTCACCGCCCTCGGCAAGGGGCTGCTTCTGATGCGCGAACTGGGCCTCATCAGCCGCCTGCCGCGCATACTCTGCGCCCAGTCGGAGCGGGCCAATCCCTTCTACCTGGCCTATCAGACCGGCTTTCGCACCTACCGCCCGATCGAGGCCCGCAGGACGCTGGCCTCCGCCATTCAGATCGGCAACCCCGTCAGCTACCAGCGGGCGGTGCGCGTCCTACAGCAGTTCGATGGCGCCGTCGAGCAGGTCACCGAGGATGAGCTGGCCGAGGCCTGCGCCCGGGCGGACCTGACGGGCATGTACACCTGCCCGCATACGGGCGTGGCGCTTGCCGCCCTGTTCAAGTT
>JAIMBM010000475.1 GCA_023511475.1 Anaerolineae bacterium | reverse complement strand
CTTATACGGTTTTCCCCGCCCCCGCCGCGGCGGGGGCGGGGCGAGGGGTGGGGGCACTTGTGGAAGGGAGTAAGCCGGCCTCCCCTAAGTTAGCGCCTGTGGGGATAGGGGGAGGGGTCGGTGACGGCGTCGCCGAACGCGAACTGCCCCAAAATGAACTGCACGCCCCTTGGATGTGCAGAACCTACCCTCCCGCAGGTTCCGCGACCTGCTATGAAGGCAAGGCGCGCCACCTTTGGCGGGATCCGCGCCTTGGTGAGCTCGCCAAACCTGCGGGAGGGTTCGTGGGCTATGCCCTCGCCCTGCGAGTGAAGAGGGCTGTCCGCGCTGAACCCTGAAGCGATCGGGGGAGAGGGGCGGACACCCCGCGGCTGCGGGCGAACTGCCTCTCACCTGCGGCGCACCCGCATCCACAGGGATGCACTCGGACCTCGGCAGAAGGACCTGCAGCACAGAGCGCCGCCATCCCAACCGGTATTCCTCGACAAAATGGTAAAAACCCTTGACAAAGTCCATGAATGCGAGTATATTGTGAAGTGATAGGAGGCGTGACATGCGCAAACTCTTGGAACAGTGCCCCGGCTGCGGTGGCCCCATGGTCGTGACTGAGATGGTGTGCCCGCGCTGCCAGACGCAGGTCCGCGGCCGCTACAACCCCTGCCCCTTCTGTGCCCTTACCGGTGATCAGCTGGTCTTCCTGAGGCTGTTCGTGGAGAAGCGGGGTAACCTGCGGGACGTGGAGCGCGAGCTCGGGGTCTCGTACCCGACGGTCCGCGGCAAGCTCGAAGAGGTCGCGGAGCGGCTCGCCGCCGTGTCGGCTCCGGTTGAGCGGGCGGGCGTAATCGCCTCGGTGGATCCGCATGCGGAGGAGCGCCGCGAGATTCTGCGTCTGGTGGCTGAGGGCAAGCTCTCGGCGAGGGACGCCCTGGAGCGCCTCCGCGGCGCGTAGACGGGGTCCCGCGGACGTGTGCCATCAAGAGGCAGCGGTGCCTGCCCCTCACCTGACCGTTGTGCGGCTCTGCGAAGGCGCCACGCAGGGCCTCTGGCAGCGACTCTAATGGACCCGGTGCGGGCCCGACACGGCCCGGACCCGGCAACAGACGCGAAAGGACGACATGCCATGTCGACTCTGACCTTGACGGGACTCTTGCTCAGGATCGAGCAGAACGATGGGCCGGAGGGGTTGGACCTCGCCCGCACAGACCTCTCCGGCCTCGATGCCAGCCCCGAGGCGATCGCGGCGGAGCTGGCCAGAGTGCGCGCGGAGAACCCCGATGCCCGACCCCCCTGGCTCTGTGAGGAGACTGGAGGAATCAACCTGGAAGGGGCCAACCTCCACCGGGCGAACCTGGCCGGCGCCAGGCTCCCCCGGGCCAACCTCTGTGAGGCCGACCTGGAGCGGGCCCACCTGAGTGGGGCAGACCTACGCGAGGCCCTGCTCCGCGATGCGGACCTCGAGCGGGCGCAGCTCGCCGGCGCAAGCCTGTCCGGCGCGATCCTCGACGACGCGGCGATGCACCGCGCTGACCTCTCCGAAGCCAACCTTCAGGAGGCCAGCCTTCGCGATGCCCGCCTCGATGGGGCGAACCTTCGCGGCGCGCTCCTGCGGGGCGCCAGGCTCCAGGAGGCAGACCTCGGGGGCGCCGACCTCCGCGGGACCAACCTGGCCGATGCCAGCCTGAACGAGGCCGGCCTGGAGGGGGCCGACCTGAGCGAGGCAGACCTCCGGGGGGCAGCCCTTACGGAGGCAAGCATGGAGGGGGCAAACCTCTCCCGGGCCAGGCTCGTCCGGGCTACGCTGGATCAGGCGAGCCTCGTCGGGGCGAACCTCTCGGACGCCGACGCATCCGATGCCACCCTGCGAGAGGCCTCCCTGGAGGGC
This sequence comes from Anaerolineae bacterium, assembly GCA_023511475.1. Taxonomy (GTDB): domain Bacteria; phylum Chloroflexota; class Anaerolineae; order SpSt-313; family SpSt-313; genus SpSt-313. The sequence goes on along the minus strand of JAIMBM010000475.1, from coordinate 1,644 downwards.
GCATGCCTGGCGCGCGCCAACCTCCAGCGGGCTGACCTGGGGGAGGCCAGGCTGGAGGGCGCTGACCTCCGTGCCTGCACCCTCGAGAACGCCCGCCTGGAGGGGGCACGGCTCACCGGCGCGGACCTGCGGGATGCCAACCTCCAGCATGCCGACCTGCGCGATGCCAGGTTGCAGGGGGCCCGCCTCCAGTCCGCAAACCTCAGAGGCGCCTCTCTGGCAAGGGCGAACCTCCAGGATGCCGACCTCCGCCAGGCCAACATCGAGGGAGCGGACCTGTCGGAGGCCGTGTTGCAGGGGGCTCGTGCCCCACGCGATGGGGGGGGCTGGCCCGGCCACAGGCCCTGGGGCGCCGAGGCTCTGGCCAGTGTGGCGCGCGACGTTGGGGAGGTCACCGCCGAAGCCGTGCGCCTTGCCGCCGAGGCGGCCCGGCACGCCGCCGAGGAGCTGCAGGTGGTCGGCTCCGAGGTCGAGGACGCAGAGGGCGAGTTCTCCATCACCATCCCCTGCGAGGGGGCGGACGCGGTGCGCCTCCACACCCGCAGGGGCAACATCGAGCTCGTCGCCGAGGAGCGGGGGGATATCCTGGTCCACGGCCAGGGCGGCACTGCGGATGACCTCGAGGTCCTTCGCTCGGAGCGCAGCATCGAGATCCGGCAGAAGGAACCCGAGCGCCGATCCGGCTGGCACGGCCTGCACCGCATGCCGCGGCGGCTAGACCTCTCGGTGCGCCTGCCACGGACCCTGGGCACCGTCTCGGCGAGGACCGGGCTGGGCGGGATCACCGGCCGCGGCCTGGCAACCCGGGTGGACCTCTCGACCGGCAAGGGGGATATCGCCCTGGGCGAGGGTGCACCAGAGGGGCGCCTGAGCACGGGCCTCGGCAGCATCTCCGTGGCCGGTGCTCGTGGCGATCTGACAATCCGCACCGGCTCCGGTGACGTCCTCGTACAGGATATCTCCGGGGGGCATGCGCACGTCGCGACGGGAAGCGGGCGCATCGCGCTGCGTGGTGGTCGGCTGGATGGGCTCGAGGCTTCGTCCGGCGCCGGCGACGTCCGGTGTGCGTGCGCCCTCGGCCGGGGAACCTTTAGCCTGCAGTCGGGGGCTGGGGTCATCACAGTCGAGATGCCCGCCGATCAGGCGGTGCAGATAGAGGCGACAAGTGGCATGGGCCAGATCAAGAGCGACTGGCCGCTCGTCCGGGTCGGCCGCCCCGGGCCGGCGGTAGCCGGGAGCGTGCGCATGGTCGGCTCCGCTGGCGACGAGGCCGAGCGCGCGCGGCTCATCATCCGGACCGGCATGGGTAACGTGTTCCTGCTCCGTGCCGGCGGCGTGGCGACCGCGCAGGCTTTGGCAGGCGAGCAGGCTGTGGGAGCGGCGCAAGCCTCCGAGGGGCCTGAGGAGCCCTCGGCCCCGGCCGCGACCGGGGAGCCCCTGCGCGCCAGAGGCCGCCTGGCCATCCTGGAGAGCCTCGCCCGCGGCGAGATCAGTGTGGACGAGGCGGAGGAGCTCATCGTTCGACTGGCAGCCGAGGGCGTCGAGTAGGCGTTCGCCTGGCAGGGGCGGAGCGTCTTCACAGTGCCCTGTCCCTCTCCTCCGTCCGCCCCGCGGGCGGCCCGGCCCGCCGGGCGGCCGGGGCCC
>JAIMBM010000474.1 GCA_023511475.1 Anaerolineae bacterium | reverse complement strand
GTCCTGCACCGGGGCAGACCGAAGCGTGCGGCCTGGTCTCCGGCAGAGCGCCCCCGGCGGACTGCCTGACTGCGTATCTGCTAGCCAATCTTGGGTACATCCCACCCGACATGGTCCTTGCACGGAGAAGCGTTCCTGCAGTACAATGCACAATGCAGTATATCTCAATGGCAAGGGGACACTCAATGCCTGTTGCGACGAGTCCGCGACCAAACAGCGACAGTATGTCTGCGGAGTCCACCGCACATGTCCCTGGCAGATTTGTGCGTCTCGCGGCGGACGCCCTGAGACACTACTACGACAGCGCGTACCTGGCAGCGCATCCGGTTCTGGTGCAGCTCAGCGAGACGCTGGGGACCGATCGCACCATTGCCGTTCAGAGGCTGCGGCGCATGCTCCTCGATGCCGTCGAAGGGCTGCGCCCCGAGCATGGCACGCCACCGGCAAGCCCGGCCTGGCGGCCGTACAGGGTGCTGCACGGGCGCTATATCCTGGCCAAAGGGCTCGATGAGCTCGAGGCCGAGTTGGGCCTCAGTCGTCGGCAGATCCAGCGCGAGCAGCGGTCGGCTTTCGCGGCGGTGGCCATGGCGCTGTGGGCTAAGAAGCTTGCGACTACTTTGGAGCAGGGTCCGCCCGGGCGTCAGGATGCCATGTCGCAGGAGATCTCCCGTGTTGCGAGCGAGGAGCAGGTCTGTGATGCCGCGCGGGAGCTGGAGGCGGCACTGCAGGTGGTGAGGGCACTGGCCGAGGACAAGCGCGTCGAGCTCGTGCCGCGCTTCTCGAGTCCAACGGCGCAGGTGGTGGCGAACCCGGATCTTCTCCGTCAGTTGCTCGTCTCGGTGCTCTCTCTGGTCATCCGCGTGGCCTTCGCCGACGAGTACGCGGTCCGTGTAGAGGCGTTGCCTGCCTGCATTTCCTGTGTGCTCTATCCGAAGGAGGGCAGCCGGTCACCGGATCTATCGCACCATGTTCCCCTCCCCGACCCTGTGCTCGCCCTTGCGCAGGCCAACGGCGCCATGATCACACAGGAGAATGCCGACGGCATCTGGCGGCTCCTCATCGAGCTGCGGCCGGCCCCTGAGAGCCATACCGTGGTGATTGTTGAGGATAACACGGACCTCGTCCGGCTCTACTCGCGCTATCTTGCCGGGTGCGGGTACCGGCTGATCGAGATCAGCGACTCGGCGACAGCAGTACAGCGCATCGCCGAGATCATGCCGGACGCAGTGGTGCTCGATCTGATGATGAGCCGCGTGGATGGCTGGCAGATTCTGCAATCCCTCCGCAGCGATCCCTCCCTTCGAAGCATCCCGGTCGCAGTCTGCTCTGTGCTCAACGAGCCGGAGCTGGCCCGGTCGCTGGGCGCAGACGCCTACCTCCGCAAGCCGGTGAGGCCCCCGGAGCTTCTCGAGTGCCTCACCGGGCTGCTGGAGCGGCGGCGTAGCGTGGGCTCAACGCCACCCCAAGCGACTCGATGAGTCGCACCATCTCGCCTGCCGCAAGGCCACGCTTTCTCAGCACACGCACCTCGCACTCCCGCAGATTGGCAAGCTCCTCTGCGGGAGTGCGCGCCGTCACCACGATCACCGGTATCCGGGCCGTGGCCGGATTGGCCCTCAGCCTGGCAAGTACCTCGACCCCACTCAGGCCGGGCATGAACAGGTCAAGGAGAACCACGTCGGGAGCCTGTAGGGCGAGTCGCAGGGCATCGACCCCGGTAGCTGCCGATAGAATCTCTGCGTCGGACCATTCCTGCTGCACCATGCGACAGAGCAGCCGAAGCATGTCCGGGTCATCGTCGGCCACAAGAACGTGCCGGGGCCTCGGCTTGAGGCGCGCAATCGCGGCAGCCAGCTCCCGCTGCGTGACCGGTTTGACCAAAAAGTCCGACACGCCAAGGGCGCTCCCGGCCTGCCGCTCAGTAGGGTAGTCGCAGACGATCGCAGCAACATCGAGGGGGACCAGCTCCGACAGCAGCGCCCTGGCCTGATCGAGGGTCGAGGGTGCATCACCAACCGCGACCACGGCAGCCGGGTGAACCTCGCCGACCAGGGCGCGCGCCTCCGCTACCGAGCTGGCGCCGACCACGTCAAGCCGTTCCACGTGGCGGGCAAGCATCCGGACCACCAGAGGGTCCTGGCAGAGGACCACGGCCGAAGGTCGGCTGCCTTGGGGCGAGGCTGCAGCATGAGTGCGCATCAGCTGGGCGGTGCCCGCGCGCTCCGGTTCGGTACACGGCAGAGTGAAATAGAAGGTGCTTCCCTTGCCCGGCTCGCTCTCGGCCCACATGCGGCCGCCGTGGAGGCGCACGAGCTGCCGCGAGATCGCCAGCCCAAGGCCGAGGCCGCCGTGGGGGCGCCGGCCAGAGCTTTCGACCTGCTCAAACCGCTCAAAGATTGTCTCGAGCTTGTCGGGCGGGATGCCCTCCCCGGTGTCGCGGACGTAGACCGTGACCTCGCCATCCGACAGGTAGGCCCCCACCTGGATGTATCCCTGGTGCGTAAAGCGCACGGCGTTGTTCACAAGGTTCAGGAGGACCTGGCGCACACGGGTGGGGTCGATGCGAAACAAGGGCAGCGTCTCTGGGAGCGAGACCCGCAGCTCGAGATGGGACTCGCGAAGCAGCGCACTGCCCGTCGCCAGGGTCTCATGGATAAGACGGATCAGGTCGGTAGGCTCCGGCAGCACGGGCAGGCGCGAGGCCTCGATCTGCGCGAGGTCGAGGACGTCGTCGACCATCTTGAGCAGATGCTCCGCATTCCGCCAGATGGTGGCAATGTCCTCGCGCAACGCTGGTGACCAGGAGACGCCCTCGTAGGCCTCGGGCCGGGTGCAGAGCATCTCCGCAAAGCCGACGATGATGTTCAGGGGTGTGCGGAACTCGTGGCTGATGTTGGCCACAAAGTGCGCCTTGATCTCGCGCGCCTGCTCCGCCTCCGCACGCGCAGCCTCGAGCTCCTGGACGGTGCGCTCCAAAAGCCCGTGGGTCATCCGGAGCGAGTCCAGCGTCCGCCTGAGCTCAGCACGCCTTGTCCTGACCTCCTCGGCGGTTTGCCACGCACGGTTCTGACTCTCGAGAGCCCAGAGGAGCGTCGCATACAGGCTGCGCGACGACTGGCAGGAGACTAGAGCAGCCCCCCACAGGAGACCTATCGGGGCCAGTGACTGCAGCAGAGGCTGCGGTCCCGGCATCCCCCACAGGCACGCTCCTGAGACCACCGTCAGGAGTGCCGCGATGCCGTAAGAGGCTGCGGGGCCCACCAGAGCGCCGCTCGCGATCACGACCAGCGAGAGGCAGTAGAGCCAGTCCCGCGCCGGTGAGGCGAGGAAGCCGAGCACCAGGCTTGTGGTGAGGCCGAGGAGAAACACCGCAGCCCGCACAGCCGTAGGCAGCCGTCGCACAAAGAGGCTTGCCATGCTCGCCAGCAGGAGGGCCAGCGGAGAGGCCAGCACGATCGCCGGCGGCGGCGTGTACCGAACCACAGCAAGCCCCACAATCCAGGCGCCGGATGAAGCCAGCCCGGTAAGGAGCAGGG
>JAIMBM010000473.1 GCA_023511475.1 Anaerolineae bacterium | reverse complement strand
CCGCTGCCCGCAAAGTTGCTCACCGAACCGTTGCTCACGGCGATGTCGCTCGCGGGGCTGCCACCGCTCAGCGGGTTCTGTGCCAAGCTGGGGCTCGTCATCGCGGGCCTCCAGTCGCAGGAGTACTGGGTGGTGGCGGTGGCTCTGGGCGTCAGCATGCTGACCCTCTTCTCCATGATCAAGATCTGGACTCAGGCGTTCATGAAGAAAGCCCCGGCGACAGCAGGGGTGAAGGAGCGGCTCCGGCCCGGGCTGTACGTGGCAGCTGCGAGCCTGGCAGCTGTGGTCCTCGCGGCCGCGGCGGGAGCCGGTCCGATCTACGGGGTTGCGCAGCGCGCATCGCAGCAGCTCTTCGATAGCAGCGCATACCTCGTAGCTGTGCTTGGCAGGTAGGGGATCATGGTTCATCTGCTGTGGAACGTTGCTCTCGCATTGCTCTGGATGTCGCTGCAGGGTCGGTTCAGTTCCGGCAACTTTATGCTGGGCTTCCTCATAGGGTACCTGGTCATCGCCATCTGCCGACCAGCGCTGCCCAAGAGCTCGTACACACTCAAGGTCTGGCAGATCGCGAACCTGGCGCTCTTCGTGGCCCGGGATATCGTCGTGGCCAACCTGCAGATCGCCTGGCGGGTGCTGAACCCGTGGGCCGACATACGGCCAGCCATGATTGCCGTGCCGCTCAGCGCCCGCACCGATCTGGAGATTACCCTCCTGGCCAACCTGATCACGCTGACGCCTGGCACGCTCAGCGTGGACCTGTCGCCCGATCGCTCGACCCTGTACATCCACGTGATGGACCTCCGTGACCCGAGGCGGTTCACGCGGTCCCTCAAGCGAGGGCTGGAGCGGCGGGTGCTGGAGGTGCTGCGATGACCTGGGTTCCGGATCTGGCCCTGGCCGGCCTGGCCATCGCCCTCGTGCTGTGCTTCATCCGGGTTCTGCGCGGGCCGACGGCCCATGACCGTGTGGTCGCGTTGGACAACCTCTCCTCGACGGTGGCCGGCCTCGCCGGGGTCTATGCCATCAGGCTCGGGGAGGCGATCTTTCTGGACGTGCTGATCGCGGTGGCGCTGCTCGGCTTTATCAGCACCGTGGCCTTTGCCCGCTACCTGGAAAGGGGCGCCCACCCATGAGCGCGGTCCAGGAGGTGCTGACCGCGGCTCTGCTTCTGGCCGGCGTCTTTTTCTCCCTCGTCGCGGCAATCGGGATCGTGCGCCTGCCGGACCTGTATCTGCGCATGCACGCCGCGTCCAAGACGACGACGCTGGGCCTTGCCGGGATCCTGCTGGCCGTGCTCGTCTACTTTGGCACGTACGAGGTCATCACCAAGGTGGTGATCGTGCTCCTCTTCCTGTTTCTGACTTCGCCGGTTGGGGCCCACATGATCGGCCGCTCCGCCTACGTCTGTGGCGTGAGCATGTACCCCAAGACGACGCGGTACGACCTGGAGCGCGTCACGATCGTCTGTGCGACCCGTGGAGGCCCTCAGAGCGAGGCCGTGCACGCCCGGGCCATCGAGCTGGCGAAAGAGCGTGGCGGAGAGCTGATCTTCCTGCATGTGCTCGACACGACGGTTCTGAGCGGGCTTGGCGAGAAGGAAGGCGCCCTCTTGCTGCGGCAGCTACGCGCGATGGCCGAGGCGGTGCTGCGGTCCGCCCTCGCCCAGGCCCGTGGAGCCGGGGTGAGGGCGCGCTCCGAGCTGCGCGAGGGCGAGGTCAGCAGGGCCATTGCCGCCTTTGTGCGCGAGGCCGATGCGGACGTGCTCGTCGTCGGCTATCCACACACGGCGCCCGGCCGCGAGCACGAGGCCGAGGAGCGGCTGTGGCGGCTGCTCGGCGGCCTGCAGGAGCAGGAGCACGTGCGGCTCGTGGTGGCACGCTGAGGTATGACATCGAGAGCTGATCGACGCGCCAGGCGTGTAAGGAGGTCAAGGCCATGCGACCCAAGCTCAGCCTGCTTTCGCCGGACCTGATCCAGCGCATCATCGACGAGGGGATGCAGCTCCTCATGGACCCGGGCGTCCGTGTGCACAACGAGGAGGCGCTGCGCCTGCTGGAGGAGGCTGGTGCGGCCGTAGATCGCACCACGCAGGTCGCGCGCATTCCGGAGGCCATCGTCCGCCGTGCCCTTGCGACCGCCCCGCCCGCCTTTGACGTGTACAGCCTCGATGGGGAGCCGGTCGTACACTATGGTGGCGACGCGGTGCACTTTGACCCCGGCTCGGCGGGCGTTGCCGTCCTCGACAGCACCACGCAGGTGCAGCGGCCACCGGTGACGGCCGATTTCGTCCGCTTTATCAAGCTGGCCGAGATGCTCCCCCAGATCGACGCCCAGAGCACGGCCATGGTCTGCCGGGACGTGCCCGAGGAGATCGGCGACCTGTATCGGCTCTACCTGGTCCTCACCTACTCGCGCAAGCCTGTCGTGACCGGTGCCTTCCGCAAGGACACCTTCTGGATCATGAGGGACCTGCTGGCGGCGGTCGCGGGAGGCGAGGAGGCGCTGGCCGCCCGGCCGATCGCCATCTTTGACGTCTGCCCGTCGCCGCCGCTCCTCTGGAGCGATCTGACCTGCCAGAATCTGATCGACTGTGCCCGCAGCGGCATACCGGCGGAACTGGTGTCCATGCCGCTCGCCGGGGCGACGGCACCGGTCACCCTTGCGGGCGCCGTCGTCCAGCACACGGCCGAGTGTCTCAGTGGGGTGACCATCTGTCAGCTCGCGCGGCCCGGGGCGCCGATTGTGTGGGGAGGCTCGCCGGCCGCCTTTGACATGCGCGAGGGCACTCCGCCTATGGGCGACGTCGGCACCTGGATGATCGACTGCGCCTATGCCGAGGTCGGCAAGGCGCTGAACCTGCCGACGCACGCCTACCTCGGTATGAGCGACGCCAAGGTCGTCGACGCGCAGTGCGGGCTCGAGTCGGCCGGGGGGACGCTGCTCGCCGCCCTCGCCGGGATCAACATGGTCTCAGGCGCGGGCATGATGGACTTTGAGAGCTGCCTGAGCTACGAGAAGCTGGTCATCGACGCCGAGATCATCGGCATGGCCAAGCGCCTCATTGCCGGAATCGAGGCCCGCGAGGAGCCCATCGCCCTCACGGTGATGCGGCGGCTGGGTCACCGCGCCGACTATCTGGCCGAGCCACACACCCTGAGATGGTTCGCCAAAGAGCTCTACATCGCCTCCCCGGTGATCGACCGGGGGTCGCTGGACTCCTGGGAGCGCAAAGGGCGCAAGACCGCCTTTGAGCGGGCTCGCGAGCGGGCCGAGCAGCTCCTCTCCGCCTACCAGCCCACGGGCCTGGCCGAGGACGTGCGCGGCGAGCTGCGAAGGATCACCGCCACGGCGGCGAGCCGCTTCGGCATGGACGAGCTCCCGCCCCTTCCGGAAGACTAGTCGCTGAGTTGGGGAACTCCACAGGCATGCGACGCCCCCTTCCCCGCCGCCGAGGCGGTGAAGGGGGCTAGGGGGATGGGGTGCCCCTCTCGCAAGGGCTGACGGACCACGGTTGAGGCAGCTTGTCTGCCCCTGAGACG
>JAIMBM010000472.1 GCA_023511475.1 Anaerolineae bacterium | reverse complement strand
CCTGAGGAGCGACCGTTCCCTCCAGCAGTGCCTTGCGGTGTATGTTGATCATGCGGAAGAGCGTTCCCACGGTCTGCAGGAAGCGGGGGTCCATCGGCACGACGAGGTCACGCTGTGCCTCGACCTTGCTCCCGAGGTTGACCTGCCCGACCCTCCGACCCTCGACCAGCGCCGACACCGCGAGCCACACGTCCAGGCCGTGGCGAGCGACGTCCGTCTCCCACACGTCCCGGAGTGCATACTGACCTGCGAGGTCGCTGCGCAGCGCCAGGTCGCACCCGATGACCTGCCTGAGGGGCACACCGAACAGGAGCCTGAACATGGGGTAGACGATATGGTCGGCCACAGCGCTCTCGAGGGCAGGCCGGTCATAGTCCGCAAAGACGATATCGCACTGCTCCGCCACGATGGGGGCAGCGAGCTTCCCGAGCCAGTCTGCCCGGATGTCGCGGGTTTCGGGGCTCAGAATGACGCAGATGCGTGAGCCCAAAGCGGCCGCCACCTCAAAGACCGCCCGCACGGCGCTGCCGCGGCCGAGCAGACCCTCGTAGGGCGTCACGATCTTCTTGATGTTGGGGGGCGTCGGCCAGTCGGCGACGATCTGCACGGTGTTATCAGACGAGCCGCCATCCGCGTTCACGATGACGGCCCGGTAGTTCGGAAAGTCTCGCGTCAGACCCGCAATAGCCGCCTCCATGACCCGGCCCACAGTGCGGCCGTTGCGGTAGGTCGGAATGCCGACCACGATGTCGGCGGAGCCAATCTCCTTGATGCGACGCTTGGCCTCCGCATGCAGGGCGGTCTCATACATCGCGTCCTCCTGTCAACGATGAAGTCAGGACTGAGAACCAGATGCCAACTCCTGTCGGGCAGCCCGCATGGCTTCGACTGCCTGCGCAGCAGCTGCCTCCGGGGTCATCTCTCCCCTCGCCACGCTCTCAATGGCGGGTCCCAGCGCCTTGATCGCCAGGCCGTAGGCAGGCTCGCGCGGCTGGGGGACGGTGACCTCGATGAGGCGCTCAAGGAACTCCAGGTAAGCCGTGTCGCCGATTGCCAGGCGCAGGGCCGAGCGGCGCGTCGGAAGCTGGTAGGTGAGTCGGCACCGCGCAGCCATCGCCTCGGGGCGCAGCAGCGCCTGCAGCAGCTCGGCGGCTACCTTCTGTCGCTCCGGCCTCGTGCTGATGAGCGCCCAGCCCCAGCCGCTGCTGACGCTGATCGGGTTGCCCGATAGGGTCGGAAGCGGCCCAACCCTGGTGGTAGCCAGCCTGCTCGTGCGCTCGCGGCCATAGTCCCACGAGCTCACGTTGGTCATGGCCACCCGGCTGGCCAGATACACCGGCCAGCAATCGCTGGCATCTTTCAGGTCCAGGCCCGAGGCCAGGAGGAGCCCGGCGTCGCGGGCCGACTGATACACCTCAAGGACCGCTTTCACCAGCGCGGCATCCAGATAGGGCTGGCCCTCTCGGTCCACAAGCTTGCCACCAACTGCCAGATACTGTGGCAGAAAGGCGTCCCGCACTGCCCCTTCCGTCGCTCCGATCGGCATCAGGTACGAGGACCGTGTCGCGAGGACCTCCGCCCAGGTGGATGGCGGCTCTGCGATCAGGGCAGAGTTGTAGGCAAGAAAACGGAGCTCGGCTTCATCCTGTAGTGCCAGGAGCTTGCCGTCGACCTCGCCGGCCTCACGTGCAAAACCCATCAGGTCCGAAGTGATCTCTGCCCCGAGGAGCGAATCGAGGGGTTGCAGCAGCGAGGCATCGGCCAGCAGGCCGAGCTCGCTCATATCCACCAGCACCAGGTCGGGCAAGAGCTCGGGCGCAACCGCATGCGTGGCTTTGAGAAAGTGGACGATCCCGCCCTGGCCGTAGGGTTTCTTACGCACATACTCCACGCGCCAGCCGGGATGGGCGGCCTCGAAGGCCTGCAGCTGTGCCCGAAACTCGGCACCCCCCGGCGACTCATCCAGCGGAGCTCTGAAATCGGGCCCCCAGATCGTCAGGGTGCGCATGGACTGTGGAGACGCGGTCGCGGTGGAATGCTGGGGCGTGTGGCCCGGGCCGGGCGTCGCGTCGCCCTCCGGGCCCGCGGGCGTCGCAGAGGCAGGCTGCGCGGGCTCTGAGGTTGAGGGTACTGCCCGCGCGCAAGCGGCCACCAGCATCAGCCCGGCGAAGAGGACAGACAGGCACCAACACAGCGCAACTCGCCATGAGGCTGAGGCACTTGCTTGCTTCCCCGAACCCTCCCCTTGGTGCGCACTCATGCTTTGGCGATCTCCTCATTGACAGCATTCAGGTACCAGGGTGAGTTCACCGGTAGGCAAATGCGGGCATATTATAACACACTTTGGCCCAAGGCGCAGAGAGCCCGCTTGCGCTTCGCGCACATATTTGCTACAATCCGCGCGCCCTAGGCGACCCTGGAAAGGAGCTATGCCCATGGACCTGGCTTCCCTCATCCGCGAGATTCCCGACTTTCCCGTGAAGGGCATCCTGTTCCGCGACCTTACCACCCTGATGCGGGACCCTGCGGCTTTCCGCGAGGCGGTCGATGCCCTGGTCAGGCCGTACCGGGGCACGCAGGTCGATGTGGTCGCAGCCATCGAGTCCCGAGGATTCATCTTCGCCGGCGCGGTTGCCTATCAGCTCGGCGCCGGCTTTGTGCCCATCCGCAAGCCGGGCAAGCTCCCGGCTGAGACAATCCAGGTCGAGTACACCCTGGAGTACGGCTCCAACATCCTGGAGATGCACCGCGACGCCATCAGGCCAGGGCAGAGGGTCCTCCTCGTCGACGACCTGCTCGCCACGGGCGGCTCGGCGAGGGCTGCCGTCCAGCTTATCGAGCGTCTTGGCGGCCAGGTTATCGGCATAGCGTTTCTGGTGAACCTCACGGCCCTGAAGGGCGTGGACAATCTCGCAGGATACGCGGTGTATTCGGTGCTCGACATGTAGGCGGGCACCAGTGCCTCAGCCCACGTATCATCGGAGGGCGGCGGGGAGACTGGCTCGTCCCCGCGCCGCCAACGCCGCCTGCCCGCCGGCCCTGGAGCCCAGCCGGGCACGATAGTTGCTGAGCATCCTGTCTGGCCTCTGTCTGGCTCGTCGTCGATCGCAGGCTCGAACCACCATTGGAGTAAGCACACCATGGCCAATGAGAAGGATAGCACGGCCAAGGAACTGGAGCGGCTCGAGAAAGAGCGCCGCCGCACTGAGGCCGAGATCGCCCGTCTGCGCTCTTACCTGGAGACCGAGATGGAGCGAGCTCCCGGCGAAGATGAGGACGCCCCCGACGCAGCGGCCGATATCTACGAACGCGAGAAGACGCTCTCCCTGATCCGCGCCCTCGAGGACAAGCTGGCCTCCATCGAGCACGCCCTGCGCAGCACGGCCATCGGCAAGTACGGCATCTGCGAGCGCTGCGGAGAGCGCATCGATCCCGCCCGCGCAGGAGAACGGGTTGCCGCCGAAGGTGCAACAGTGATCGCCCGGCTGCATCGCTTCGGCTACCTCCGGTTTCGCCAGGCAGACCCCGATCGGCAGACCGC
>JAIMBM010000471.1 GCA_023511475.1 Anaerolineae bacterium | reverse complement strand
GGCCCCGGTCGGTCGAACGCCGTAAAACAAGTTGCAAAAAAAGCAACTTGAAGCTTCAATCCCCTGGTCGGGCCCGGTCGGTCGAACGCCCGATGTGGAACCCAACTGTAGGGGAAAAAGCGGGGATGTTTCAGTTCCCTGGTCGGGGACTCCGGTCGAACAGGCGTTTTTACTTCGCACTAGTACCCTTATGTGAATCAACCGCTACCTTGACAAGAATCGAAGCTTGTGCTATAATGGCGCATGGAGGTCAGATGGACGCATCGGAAGCCGCACGTCTGTTGAGCAGGTGCAGGAGAACCCAAGAGTTGCGGTGCCAAGAGTGCGGCGCAATCATGGTCGGCACACGTCGCCGCCGATGGTGCGGCAATCGCTGCGCCATGCGGGCCTGGCGGCGGCAGCACAAGCGCAAGCCTGATACAGAAGTCCCTGCGACGGGGTGACGTCCAGGGGCGTGGCCCAGGTGGTGCGACACCTAGGCAGGGAGAGTGTAGCACAGACCCGCCTTGGGTGGCAAACCTGGGGCGGGTTCTTTGTTGTCCTGCTCACGGAGCGTCTGACTCGTTTTAAGGTGAACCACAACCCGTAGTGGTGCGGAGGCACCGGAGACACAACCTGTTGCGGGTGTAGCTCAGCTGGCAGAGCGTCTGCTTCCCAAGCAGAATGTCGTGGGTTCGAGTCCCATCACCCGCTCTTTTTGATTCCCGGGGCTCTCCCGAGGGGCAGTTGTGCCCCCGCGGAGAGCTTTTTGTATCGGCGGTAGCCTGTGTTCAGCGGAGATACCCCCTGGCCCCCGCTACCTTGACCGCTTCCCCCGCGGATGCTATATTGTGGCCACAGGACCAAGGAGCCGCAACATGCATCTCTATCAGGTGCTGGCCGGGCGCGTGGCGGAGTGGCGCCGGCAGCGGTACCCCCACCCGCAGTACCCGGCTATTGGCGAGATTCTGGAGTGGGCGGCGAACCCCGAGGGCGCGGGGTTTCGCCTCCGCCCGCCCCAGGTGCGCGCCCTCGAGACGTACTGGTATCTACGCCTTGTTGAGGGCACGCCCCATATCATCGAGCTCTACCGGCGGTTCTTCCCGAGGCAGTCAGAGCTCCTCGGGGCCCTCGGCCTCGCGCACGAGGAGGCGCGATCCTGCGCCCTCGACTATGGGCTCGATGCCCTTCTCGAGCGCATCCGAACCGACAACGAGCTGGTGCGGAGGCTGCGCCTCGAGGCCCTGCGCGAGTCCCTGACCCTGCGCTATCCGAGCTATATCCTCGCCCTGGCCATGGGCGCCGGCAAAACGGTGCTCATCGGCGCCATCTATGCCACCGAGTTTGCCATGGCGATGGAGTACCCGGAGGGGCCCTTCGTCGAGAACGCCCTCGTCTTTGCCCCAGGCAAGACGATCATCGAGTCCTTACGGGAACTAGCGACGGCCCGGTACGACCGTATCCTGCCGCCGCGCCTCTACAAGCCCTTTGCTGCCTCGGTCAAGATCACCTTCACCCGCGACGGCGACCCCGACATACCGGTGATCCGCGGCAGCCTCTTCAATGTGGTGGTCACCAACACGGAGAAGATCCGCATCCAGAAGGAGAGCATCCGTCGCGCCGACCTCGGCCCGCTCTTCAGCCCCGCGCGGGAGGACGAGGCGCGCGCCGAGGTGGCGAACCGCCGCCTGCAGGCCATCGCCTCGCTCCCCCGCCTCGCCGTTTTTTCCGATGAGGCGCACCACACCTACGGCCAGTCGCTCGATACGGGCCTGAAGAAGGTGCGCCGCACGGTGGACTATCTGGCCGATAGCGCCAGGCTTGTCCTCGTGGTCAACACTACCGGCACGCCGTACTACCAGCGTCAGCCGCTGCGGGATGTGGTCATCTGGTACGGCCTCTCCGAGGGCATCCGCGATGGCATCCTCAAGGAGGTCGCCGGCAACATTCAGGCCTTCTCCTTCGACGGGCAGGTCGAGGCCTACCTGACGCACGTCGTCCAGGACTTTTTCCAGGACTATGGGAACGTCAGGCTGCCGGACGGCACCCCTGCCAAGCTGGCTGTCTATTTCCCGCAGACCGACGACGTCGCGCGCTTCCGGCCGGTGATCGAGGCAGCGCTCGCCGCGGTCGGGCAGCCCCCGACCGTTATCCTCGAGCACCATACCGCCTGCGAGAACAAGGCCGACTTTGATCGCTTCCGCTCGCGAGAGTCGCCCCACCGCGTCGCGCTGCTTGTGGACCGAGGCGTCGAGGGGTGGGATGTGCCAGCCCTCTTTGCCTGTGCCCTGGCGCGCCGGCTGAAGACGAGCAACAACTTTGTCCTGCAGGCGGCGTCCCGCTGCCTGCGGCAGGTCCCGGGCAACATCCGGCCGGCCCGTATCTACCTCTCCATGGACAACCGGGAGATCCTCGACCGGCAGCTCCGGGAGACCTATGGCGAGACCATCGCGGACCTCAACCAGACCCAGACCCGAAGCCGCACGGCGACGATCCGCCTCCGGCGCCTGGACGTGCCCCGGCTCAGCGTGCGGCAGGTCGTGCGCACCGTCGTACGCAGGGAGGGCCCAACGAGCCCGTTACGGCTGACGATGCCCGAGGGAGGCTCCGGACCGGTGCTCGAGAAGCGGACCCTCACCATCGCCGAGCAGCGCTCGACCTACCGGGTGTTGCAGGAGCTGGGCGACACCGTCCAGATCGATCTCCCGCCCCAGACGGTGGACCTCTACGCAGCCGCGGTCGAGCTGGCTGCGGTGTACCGGGTGGACCTCCTCGACCTCCTCGCCGAGCTGCGGCGCATCTATGGCGGAGCGCTCGAGCTGCCCCGCGGGCACCTCACCGACCTGGCCCGGCAGGTCGAGGAGCAGACGCGGCACTACGGGGTGCGGGAGGAGACGGTTGAGCTCGGCCTGGCCCTGGTCAAGCTGGAGGGCTTTACCCGAGGGCTTGCCGAGGATGGCACCGAGGTCTACACCGCGGAGATCGCCTACCCCATCGACCGGGAGCGGCTGCTCCTCTCCTGGGAGGAGCTCCAGGCGGCGAACCCTCGCGACCTGGGCTTTCACTACACGCCGTACAACTTTGACTCGAACCCGGAGAAGAGCCTTTTCGAACAGCTCTTGCTGCACCTCAATGTGCAGCCCAACGACGTCGAGGATATCTACTTCACCGGGGCGCTCACGACGCCCGACAAGACCGAGTTCTTTGTCGAGTACAAGGGCGACGACGGCCGCTGGCACCGCTACACGCCCGACTTTGTCATCCGGCGCCGGGACGGCCGCGTGCTCATCGTCGAGATCAAGAGCGCCCAGTTCGAGGCCGCGACGCGGGAAGACCTCCGCCGCGCCGGGCAGGGGCGGGCAGCCATCACCGTCGAGGGCCGCAAGGCCGTGGCCCTCAAGCAGTGGGAGTCGCTCAACGCCGATCGCTTCAAGTACGAGCTGATCTTTGCCCGTGGCGATACGATCGGCCACGACCAGATGGAGTCCATCCGGCGGTTTGTGGAGGGGAGGGATAGCACACGAGGCCGTTGCCCGGAACCGCTCAGGGTCCATCGCTCGCCC
>JAIMBM010000470.1 GCA_023511475.1 Anaerolineae bacterium | reverse complement strand
GCCTGCGGCCCGGTCGCCAGCAGAGCGCTCCGGCCCACCGAAGCGTACTGACCGGCCCTGGATGCCTCTATCCGAGCGAACGGAGCAGACGCGTGGTAACCGAGACTGGTGCAGGCCGCCGGCTTGATCCCTTCTCGAGCTGGCGGCGCATGAGCGGTCTGGCCCGGCACGAAGCGATCGCCGGGATGATCAGCATTCTCCCCTGGCTGGTCGGGTTCCTTGTCTTCACCGCCGGGCCGATTGTGGCGTCCCTGATCATCAGCCTGATGCGCTGGGATGTCGTCAGTCCGGCCAGGTGGGTCGGGCTGGAGAACTATGTCGACATCTTCAGCCGGGACCCCGACTTTCGGCAGGCGCTGAAGGTGACGCTCACCTACGCCGCCCTTTCGCTCCCCCTCACGCTGGTCCTCGGTCTGGCCATCTCCCTCCTGCTCAACCTGCGGCTGAGGGGAATGAACATATACCGCACCCTTTTCTACATCCCGGCCGTCCTGCCGGGCGTTGCAGTAACGATCATGTGGGTCTGGATATTCAACCCCGAGTTTGGCATCGTCAATCACTTCCTGTCTCTGGTTGGCATACAGGGGCCGCGTTGGTTCTACAGCCCGCGCTGGGCCCTGCCCGCCGTCATCATCATGGGCCTGTGGCCGGTCGGTGGCCAGGCCATCATCTACCTGGCAGGCCTTCAGAACATCCCACCACACCTGTACGAGGCCGCCACCATCGACGGAGCTGGCGCCTGGCAGCGGTTCTGGCGGGTGACGATCCCCTTGCTCACGCCGACCATCTTCTTCCAGCTGGTTATGAACCTGATCGGGTGCTTCCAGGTCTTTACCGAGGCCTATATCGCGACGAACGGCGGGCCGCTCAAGTCGACCCTGTTCTATATGCTCTACATCTACAACTATGCCTTCCGATCGATGCGCATGGGCTACGGCTGTGCCCTGGCCTGGATACTGGCGGTGGTGATATTGCTGGTTACGCTGATAGTCTTCCGTAGCTCTCCCTACTGGGTCTACTACGAGGCGGAACAGGCGAGGAGATAGTCCCGATGGCCTCCGTTGCACATGGCACTGCGCTGACAGGCGCCATTCGCCAGCAGAAAAGGTTGCTGCCTGTGGGGCGTCGCACCAGAGAACACCTTCGCAAGGCGCTGGGATACCTTCTTATGACGGCTCTCTCCATCACATTCCTGATCCCTCTGTTCTGGATGGTGTCCACATCGCTCAAGACACGGGCACAGACCTGGGCCTTCCCTCCCCAGTGGATCCCCAATCCGGTGAGGCTGCGCAACTTTACGGACGTGTTCGAGCTCGTGCCGTACTGGCACTTCTGGCGCAACACCCTGATAGTGGCCTTCTGGAATATACTGGGGCAGGTCTTGTCCAGCAGCCTGGTAGCCTATGGCTTTGCCCGCCTGCGCTTTCCGGGGCGAGATGCTCTGTTCATGCTCATGATCGCTACCCTGATGATCCCCTACCAGGTCACCCTCATCCCTACCTTCCTGCTCTTCAGGGAGCTGGGCTGGATCAACACCTACCTCCCGCTGACGGTGCCAGCGTTCACGGGCAGTGCCTTCTTCATCTTTCTGGTGCGCCAGTACATGATGACGATTCCCATCGACCTGGACGAGGCTGCCCGCATCGACGGATGCGGCTACTTCCAGGTGCTGTATTCCGTGTTGCTGCCCCTCTGCAAGCCGCCCTTGATCATCGTGGTCGTTTACACCTTCATGGGAGTGTGGGGCGACTTTTTGGGGCCACTCATATACCTCAACGATGTTCAGAAGTACACCATCGGCGTCGGACTGAGCCTTTTCCGAGGCCGTGTGGGCACGAACTGGAACGTGCTGATGGCAGCTTCGCTCATGGCCGTCCTCCCGCCACTGGTGCTCTACTTCGTCTTCCAGGATAAGCTGATCGGGGGCATCGCCTCCGTCGGTCTCAAGGGGTGAGAGACCGAGCGGAGCCGCTGTGAGAGCACGGACCCCGTGCCCGGACCTGTGACCACCATGCGAACGCCGTATGAGTTCAAGCGAAAAAGGAGGAGACAAGAGATGTCCCGCACCAGAGTCACCCGCAGGGAGATGCTTCGTGCCACAGCGGCCGCGGCCTGCGCCAGCTTGATGGCGGCCTGCCAGCCGCAGCCGCCAGCCGAAGCAACGCCACAGCCGGCCGCGACCCAGGCGGGCGTCGAGGCGACCACCGTTCCGACGGCGGCGCCGGGCGGGCCGGTGACCATCAGCTTCTGGAACCCGGACGCCGCCATCTGGCAGCCTGCCTACCAGAAGATGGCCGACACCTTCATGGAGCAGAACTCGGGCATCAGGGTGGACGTCCTGAACGTCCCCGAGGAGGGCTATGTAGAAAAGATCAACGCCATGATCGCCGCCAACATGGGGCCCGACGTCTGGCCATGGGGTTACGCCCTGGACACAATCCGCCATGGGTTCATCAACGACCTGACGCCTTACGTTGAGCGCGATGGACTCAAGCCCGAAGAGATGTGGTTCCCTCTCTGCCAGAAGCGGGTCCAGTACCAGGGGCGCGTGTACGGCGTCCCCCGCGACAGCTTTTGGGCGGTGATCGTCTACAACAAGGATCTCTTCGACGAGTTTGGCGTCGCCTATCCTGAGGAGAGCTGGACGGTCGACGACTTTTTGGCCAAAGCCAAGGCGCTCACCAATCGGGAAAAGGGGACGTGGGGTACGCTGATCAGCGGTCCGTGGGCATTGAGGTTTGATACGGCCCTCGGATGGAATCTGGGCTTTGAGATCGTCAGCGAGGACGGGCGTCAGGTGCAGGGTCTGCTGGACAGCCCGGCCTCGATCGAGGCCATCCAGTGGGTCATCGACCTCGAAGTGGAGCACAAGGTGGCTCCCAGCGGCGCGCAGGTCCAGGCCCTCGGCGATTTTCCCTTCAGCTCGGGCAAGGCTGGTATCGACACCGCCTGCGGCCTGTGGCACCTCTCGGCTCTGAGGGAGGTCTCGTTCAAGTGGGCCCTGGCGGGGAATCCTGTGAAGAAGGGCCTCGAGCCTCGCGCCTGGGCCGATTCCGTCCCGTACTACATGTGGACGGGATCGAAGCAAAAGGATGCTGCCTGGGAGCTGATGAAGTACATCAGCGGGCCCGTCGGCAGCAGGATCCCCGTGGAGCTGGACTGCTGGCCATCGCCCTGCCCCGAGGTCTGGAAGGCCATGGGGTGGGATCAGGACCCGGTCATGGTCACCTTCTGGCGGGAGACGCAGTTGCCCGCTCCCGTCGCGAACCACGTCCGCACCGAGTTCGACGGGCTCTGTGTGTGGCCCAACTATGAGGCCATCTTCACCCGCTACATCGAGAATGGCGAGCGCCCGCTGGAGACCCTGGTGAAGGAGGCGGCCACCACCGCCCAGGCCTGCCTGGACCAGAACTACTCCAAGACGTAGGAGTGCGGCCACCGCCCGGCCCCGGGCACCCCATGCGACCGGGCGCCCGGGGCCGGGCTCAACCTGTGCCCAACTCGCACCCAGGGGCCCTCGCGTTCGGTGACCCCAGAGGGGTTGGCGTCCGC
>JAIMBM010000469.1 GCA_023511475.1 Anaerolineae bacterium | reverse complement strand
GCTCCCGGATCGCTTCCCGCGAGCGGCTCCAGGCGGTGAGGTTGAGTTTCTCCGCGCGGATACCCCCGGCGTCGGCGCGGCCGCCCCCCCCCCCCCCGGCCGGGGTGGGGGGGGGGGGGGGCGGGGGCGCCGCCCCCCGCGCCCCCCCCCCCCCCCCCGCCACACTCTCTGGGTCGAAGCGGGGTCGATGCGGAGCCCCTGCCCCGCCCGCACCTGCGCTGCCCGCGGCAGCCGGCCCTCACAGAGGCGGTGCTGCCTCCATTGCGCAGCAGTGTGGTGGGTCAGGAGCATTCCATGAGCGCATCAGTGTCTGCGGTGGAACGTCTGCCGGCCTCGGAGAGGGAAGGTGCCATTCTCCGGGCGCGTGGGGTGACCTTTGCCTATGATGGCCCCCCAGTCGTCGATGGGGTCTCGCTGGAGCTGGTGCCGGGTCGCCTGATCGGAGTGATCGGGCCGAATGGGGCCGGCAAGTCGACGCTGGCCCGGCTCCTGAGCGGCCTCTTGAGGCCGCAGGCGGGCGAGGTCACCCTCGATGGGCGGCCTCTCTGGGCCTGGAAGCGACGGGAGCTGGCGCGGCGCATAGCGGTGGTGCCGCAGTCGCCGGTCCTGCCGGAGACCTTTACGGCGGCAGAGGTCGTGCTCCTCGGGCGCACCCCGCACCTGGGCCTGCTCGGCAGCGAAAAGGCGCGCGACCGGGAGATCGCCCGGCAGGCGATGGAGCGCGTACAGGTGTGGCACCTGGCCAACCGCCTGATCGGCACCCTCTCGGGCGGGGAGCGCCAGCGTGTGGTCGTGGCCCGCGCTCTGGCGCAGGAGCCCTCGATCCTCCTGCTGGATGAGCCCACCACACACATGGACGTCAACCACCAGCTGGGGCTCATCGTCCTCGTGCGGCATCTGGCGGCAGAGGATCACCTGGCTGTGCTGGCCATCCTGCACGACCTTAACCTGGCCAGCCAGTACTGTGACGAGCTCGTTCTGCTGGCCGGCGGCCGGGCGATCGCCCGAGGCCATCCTTCGGCGGTCATCACCGAAGAGCGGATCGCCAAGGCATACCACGCGGACGTGCTGGTCTTGACCCACCCGCAGACGGGCCGTCCCATCGTCGTGCCCGAGCTGTTCGGGGACCTGGCGCGGGCTGATGCGGGAGACGTGAGGCGTGAAACGTGAAGCGTGAGAGGGGGCCAGTACCTCTCGCTCGCGACGCACTCCATCCGCAGTGCTGCCGGGCTCTTTCGTGAGGCGGCGAGTATGGACGCACTGCCTGTCGCTTGAGGTTCTGAACGGGCGGTGCCCGGGCCGCTCTGTCGCGTCGGGAGACCCCCTACCGTTCCCTCGAGACGGGGGAATAGGAAGGCAGGCTCGCCGGGGGCAAGATGGCTGCAGAGGGCGAAGCGGACCTATCCCCCCGTTTCGGGGGGACAGTGGGGGGTCCCCCGAAGCGAGGGATGGGAGGATGCTATCTCCATCTGACCGATGGCCGCAAAGGGCAAAGCAGGCCATGCCCCGCGTCAGGGGATTCTGGCGCGGACGGAGGCTGTGCGCCCCCGAACGGGTTGGAGGCGGGGCGGCGCGTGCGGTTGCGCGGTGAGGATCGGCGAGGGATGGCTGAGCGTGTGGCGCCGGTGCTTATGGTGCAGGGGACGTCCTCAGCGGTCGGCAAGAGCCTGCTGGTGGCGGGGCTGTGTCGCCTGTTCCGGCAGGATGGGTGGGACGTGGCGCCCTTCAAAGCGCAGAACATGGCGCTGAACTCGTATGTGACGCCGGAGGGGCACGAGATCGGCCGCGCGCAGGCGGTACAGGCTGAGGCGGCCGGGCTGGTGCCGCACATGGATATGAACCCCATCCTCCTAAAGCCGGAGGCCGGAGGCTGTTCGCAGGTGGTGCTCGGGGGTCGGCCATGGCAGCGCCTGCCCGCCGGCACATTCTACCAGCATCGGGATGAGCTGTGGCGGGCGGTCACTGCAGCGTTGGATCGCCTCCGTAGACGCCACGACCTGGTGATCGCCGAAGGCGCAGGGTCACCCGCGGAGATCAATCTGCGCGTGGGCGACATTGCCAACATGGAGGTCGCGCTCTATGCGCGCGCGCCGGTGCTCCTCGTGGGGGATATCGACCGCGGCGGCGTTTTCGCCCAGCTCATCGGCACGCTGATCCTGCTTGCGCCGGAGGAGCGGGCGCTGGTGCGGGGTCTGGTCATCAACAAGTTCCGCGGCGACCTCACGCTGCTCGGCGATGGCCTGCGCATGCTCGAGGCGCGCGCGGCCGTGCCGGTGGTCGGCGTGGTCCCTTACCTGCATGACCTCGGCATTGCCGAGGAGGATTCCGTGTGTCTCGAGCAGCCCTCAGCCGCCTCGCGGACTGAAGGGCAGATCGATATCGCAGCGATCCGTTTCCCACACCTCTCCAACTTTGACGACCTGGATGCGCTGCGGCTCGAGCCGGGCGTGGCAGTGCGCTTTGTGTCCTCGCCTCCTACCCTCGGCAGACCCCACGCTATCATCCTCCCCGGCTCCAAGAACACCCTTGCCGATCTCGCCTGGCTGCGGGAGCAGGGTCTGGACCGGGCCATTTTGGACCGTGCGCGGGAGGGCACGGCGGTCGTCGGCCTCTGCGGCGGGTATCAGATGCTCGGGCGCGCGGTTCGCGATCCCTACGGAGCTGACGGCGGCCCGGCGGGGGGCGAGATGCCCGGGCTCGGGCTGTTGCCGATCGAGACGGTCTTTCGCACCGAGAAGCACACCTGGCAGGCAACAGGGCGCGTCTGCGCGCGAGCGGGGTGGCTGGCCGGCCTCACCGGCTGCGAGGTCAGCGGCTACGAGGTCCATATTGGCGAGACCTCGGGCGGCAACCCTCTGCTCGAGCTCACGCGGCACAACTCGGAGGCGGCGCAGCGCGACGGCGCGGTGTCGGAGGACGGCCGTGTGTTTGGGACCTACCTTCACGGCCTCTTCGATGCGCCCGGGTTCCGGTGTGCCTGGCTGCGCAGCCTGGGCTGGCAAGGAGCCGAGAGCGGCGTGAGCCTGCGGCAGGCCCGTGAGGCGGCCTATGAGCGCCTCGCTGGGGTCCTCAGGGAGAGTCTGGATATTGGGATGCTCCATCGGCTTGTCGGCGCGGGCGGGCCTCATGGGACGATACCGCCTGCGGCACTGTGAGTGGACTGGGAGGTCGGAGACGGTGACGGGTAGGCTGCTGGAGACGGTCTCGGCAATTGGCCCGCTCGATGAGGTGGCCATGGCGCGGGCTCGGGCCCGCCAGGATGAGCTGACCAAGCCGCGGGGCTCCCTCGGGCGCCTCGAGGAGATTGCCATCCAGGTGGCGGGGATCACGGGGCGCGACCGCCCCTGTCTGCGCCACAAGGCGGTGATCGTCATGGCCGGGGACCACGGGGTGGTCGCTGAGGGGGTGAGCGCCTATCCCTCGGAGGTCACCCACCAGATGGTGCTGAACTTTTTGCGGGGCGGGGCGGCCATCAACGTCCTCGCCCGGCATGTTGGGGCGCGGGTCGTGGTTGTGGACGTCGGAGTCGCCTGCGACATCCCTCCCCAGCCCGGGCTCATCGTGAAGAA
>JAIMBM010000047.1 GCA_023511475.1 Anaerolineae bacterium | reverse complement strand
GGGGCTAACCCGTCAAGGGCCGAGGGACGGCGACGAAACCAGCCTGTCCCTCTTGAGGCCACCCGGGTTCAGAGGCGGACGGGCGGTCAGACGCGAGGCGGGAGCCCCTAAGGCAGCCGCCCTCAGATGGGTAGGTGGGATGCGATCAGCCGTGGGCGGCTCTCACCCCAGCCATCCAAGCATCGGACACCGCCTATCCCATCCTGAACCCAGCCCCGAAGGGGCTTCGGCGCTCTTCAGCGCGGGGCTGTAGCCCAGGATTCAATCCTGGGCTACGGCCCCGCGCGGTGCAGCGGGCGTGTCAGCCGCCTCGCGCCCGAGGCTGAAGCCTCGGGCTGAAAAGGGCAAAGCCCCCTTCGGGGGCTGGGCACGAATCCTACGGTACTCGTTCAGTTCCTGCTGCTCGCGAACAAGGCTCGCCTGTCGGCCCCTGGAGCCACGGGGATCCCAGCAGCAACACAGATGAGCCTGTCCCAAGCCTGTGGTGCTCGCTCCCTTGCCAGTACGCGAATCCTGCAATATAATGGCCTGTGGGCACCATCCTCACCCTCTCCAGCCCGCCCCAGCGGCCGGACCGGCGCCGCTGCCCTGCCCCTTGCGACCCGACACAAGGAGGTGGCGGTGGAAATCCTCGCTGATGGTCAGGGCGAGCTGATCGGCTGGCGAGACCCCGATGAGAACCGCCAGTGGATCCTCGAGCACAAATCCCGCGAGCTCCGGGACAAGCGCATGACCGTCCGTGAGGCCGTCGAGCAGTTCGTCCACGACGGCGACTATATCGCCACCGGTGGCTTTGGCCATGTCCGCGTGCCGATGGCCCTGATCTACGAGATCGTGCGCCAGGGCAAGCGCGACCTCGCCATGGCGGGCAAGACGGCCGTGCACGACATCGATATCCTCATCGGGGCCGGCTGTGTGACGCGCGTCGAGGTCGCCTATGCCTTCGGCCACGAGCTGCGGGGACTCTCGCCCGCCGGCCGACGCGCCGTCGAGAGCGGGCAGTGCCGGGTGGTCGCCGAGATCTCCAACGGCGGCTATCAGTGGCGCTTCCTCGCCGGCATGATGGGAATCCCGTTCATCCCCTCCCGCAACATGCTGGGCACCGACACTTTCGCCCGCAGCGCCTGCAAGATGGCCCGAGACCCCTGGAGCGGCAAGCCGATCTGTCTGATCCCCGCCGCCTACCCGGATGTGGCCATGTTCCACGTGCCCCGCTGCGACCGGTACGGCAACGCCCAGATCGACGGCATCATCGTCGAGGATTTCGAGCTGGCGCGGGCCGCCCGCAGGGTTCTCGTCACTGCCGAAGAGATCGTTGACGAGGAGGTAGTGCGCGCCGAGCCCTGGCGCACGGTGATCCCCTTCTACCTGGTCGACGCCGTCTGCGAGGTGCCCTACGGGGCCCACCCGACGCAGATGCCCTATCTCTACTTCTTTGACGAGGAGCATATCGGCCGCTGGCTAAGGCTCTCGCGCACAGCGGAGGGCACCCGCGAGTACTTTCGCGAGTTTGTCTTCGAGACGCACGACTTCTCGGAGTATCTCGAGCGCGTCGGCGGGGTGCGCAAGCTGACCAGCCTCCGGCGCATCGAGCGCCTGCAAGAGTCGATGCAGGCGCCATGGCTCGAAGGATAGGCTGCCCAGGCTGACAGGAGGAACGCCGATGTCTCAGGTCGCCCCCGGCTACAACCTCCGCAAGCTCCAGGCCTGCGCCGCTGCCCGCCTGCTTGAGGACCGGCGGTCCGTGTTCGTGGGGACGGGGCTTCCCATGGTCGCCGCCATGCTCGCCCAGCGGACCCATGCGCCGGGGCTCTTGATCGTCTTCGAGGCAGGCGGGATCGGACCGCGCCCGCCAGTCCTGCCGATCTCGGTCGGCGACTCGCGCACCTTCTACCGTGCGGTCGCCGCCTCCAGCATGCACGATACCATGTCCGCCGCGCAGGCCGGGTACCTGGACTATGGCTTCCTCGGCGCTGCGCAGCTCGACATGTACGGCAACATCAACACTACGGTCATCGGCGACTGGCGCCTCCCCCGTGCCCGCCTCCCCGGCTCGGGCGGCGCCAACGACCTCGGCTCCTTTTGCCACCGCACCATCATCATCATGGCGCAGGACAGGCGCCGCTTCGCCCGCAAGCTGGACTTTCTGACGACCCCCGGCTACCTCGATGGGCCGGGTGCCCGGGAGCGCGCAGGGCTGCCCGCGGGCAGCGGACCGTACCGGGTGATCACTCAACTCGGCATCTACGGCTTTCACCCCGAGTCGAAGCGGCTGCAGCTCCTCTCTCTGCACCCGGGCGTCACCATCGACGAGGTGCGTGACAACAGTGAGTTTGAGATTCTCATCCCCGATCGCGTGGAGGTCACCGAGCCTCCAACTGCCGAGGAGCTGAGGCTGCTGGCCGAGATCGATCCTCTGGGCATCTCGGTCGGGAAGTAGCCCGCCCAGCGGACCCTCCCTCAGAGCTGCAGGACCTGCCGCGCGATCACCCAGCGGAGGATCTCGCTCGTCCCTTCGCCGATGGTACACAGTCGCTGGTCGCGGTAGATGCGCTCCACGTCATAGTCCCGGGTGTAGCCGTAACCGCCGTGGATCTGCAGCGCCTTGAAGGCCGCGCGCTCGGCCGTCTCCGAGGCGAAGAGCTTGGCCATGGCGGCCTCCCGGGTAAAGCGCACGCCCCTGTCCTTGAGCCAGGCCGCGCGATAGACGAGCAGCCTCGCCGCCTCGATCTCCGTGGCCATATCGGCGACCATCCACTGGATGGCCTGGAAGCGGGCGATCGGCTGGCCGAACTGAACGCGCTGGCTCGCATAGCTGGTCGCGCTCTCCAGCGCGGCCCGGGCGAGGCCGAGGGCCATCGCTCCGATGGAGATGCGTCCCCCGTCGAGGGTGATCAGAAACTGTTTCAGCCCCTCGCCCGGCCTGCCCAGGAGGTTCTCTTTGGGCACCCGGCAATCCTCGAAAAAGAGTTGCGAGGTCACCGACCCCCTCAGCCCCATCTTGTCCTCGTCCCGGCCCGCCCGGAAGCCGGGCGCCCCCTTCTCCACGATGATATTGGAGATTCCCCTGTTCCCGGCGGAGGGGTCGGTGCGGGCGGCGATGGTAACCACATCGGCGATCGAGCCGGAGGTGATGAACACCTTCTGCCCGTTGATCACCCATTCGTCGCCCTTGAGTGTGGCCGTCGTCTGGATGGCCGAGGCATCGGATCCCGCGCCCGGCTCCGTCAGGCCGAAGGCGGCCAGCTTTTCGCCGCGTGCCAGGGCGGGCAGATACTTACGCTTCTGCTCCTCGGTACCAAAGTACACCAGGGGCATGCAGCCCAGTGAGGTGTGTGCCGCCAGCGTTATCCCCGTCGAGCCGCAGGCGCGCGAGATTTCCTCCACCGCAATGGCATAGCTCAAGTAGTCGGCCCCTGCACCGCCGTACGCCTCGGGGATCGGCAGCCCCATCAGGCCCATCTGGCCCATCCGCCGGATGACGCTCCAGGGGAACTGCCCGGTCGCGTCCGTCTCCCGCGCCAGCGGACGGACCTCCTTCTCCGCAAACTCGCGCACCGACCTCTGGAAGAGCAACTGCTCCTCGCTCAGACAAAAGTCCATGGCCCCGCCCTCCCCGGCCGCATAGCCTTCGCGCCCCTTCGTGCCCCCTCTTCGCGCCGGCCCCTTCGCGCCCCTTCGCGTTCTCCCTGCGCGTCCCCTCTTCGCGCCTTTCGCGGCGTTTCGTGTCCTTCGTGGTCCCTCTTCGCGCCTTTCGCGCCGCTTCGTGTCCTTCGCGTTGCCCCTTCGCGTTCCCCCTTCGCGCTCCCCCTTCGCGTTCCCCCCTATACCGGCTCGAACCACACGTCGTTCGGCGTCCAATCGACCAGCCGCCGAAACCGGGCCCGCACCGGCATGCCGATATACACCTCCTCCGGCTTGCAGCCTTTGATGCGCGTCAGGAACACGGTGTCGATGCCCGGCAGCTCGACGTAGGCCAGCACGAACGGGAGGTCCGCCAGGAACGCCTCCGCCGCAAAGTGGAGGACAGAGAAGGTATGGACCCGCCCCTCCTGTGGCGCCTCAAACCAGACCGTCTTGCCGCCACAGCGGCCACAGTCGCGCCTCGGGGGGAGCCAGGTTGCGCCACACCGCTCGCACCGGGTCGCCATGAGCTTGTGGTCCTTGAGCCCGAGGAAAAAGTCGCTCACCTCGCCATAGCTGTGGACATAGTCTATCTCATAGTGCCGCCCGACCTGCAGCGGCCTGAACCCGTAGACATGTGTCACGTTGCACCTCCCCTGAGTGAGAGGCCTCGCCTGGCTGCTCTGACGATGCTTCTACTGTGGCCTCTCAAAGATGTTCACCGTGATGTAGGTACCCGTCCCGGCGTGGCTGTGGCACAGGCCCCGTCTCGCGCCGGGGACCTGGATTCTGCTGCCGTCTATACCCTGGGCCGGGTCGCTGCAGTGCCGGGCTATAGCCTCCTGGAGCTGCCACAGGGTGAAGACGCCCTGCATGATCCCCGTCGCCCCCACCGGATGCCCACAGGCGATGAGGCCGCCCGAGGGGTTCACCGGCAGCTCCCCGCCCAGGTACGGGCCGCCGCGCTCGACCCATCTGCCACCCTCTCCGTAGAGGCAGAAGCCGAGGTCCTCATACGTCTGGAGCTCGCTCGAGGCATACGCGTCGTGGACCTCGGCAAAGTCGATCTCGTGCAGGGGGTCACGAATGCCCGCCATCTGGTAGGCCTGCCGGGCCGCCTCGCGGGCCGCGCGGAAACAGTGAAGGCCCGGCCACCGGCCTTTGAGGTAGCTGTACTTGGCGGGGTCCTCGCCGGGAAGCGGGATGACGTCGCCGTGCGGGCGGTCGCCGAGGCGCATGGTGTCGGTACCGCAGCCGACGCCCGTGATCACGGCATAGTCCCCTTTCGGCCGCAGCTTTTTCGCCCACTCCTCGGTGCACAGAATGAGGCAGGCGGCGCCGTCGCTCATCACGCACACCATCGGCCGGGTCAGCGGCGTGGCGATCATCGGCGCCTTGAGGACTCCCTCCAGCGTCCAGCGCTCATGCTTCTGGGCCCAGCGGTTGTGGAAGGCGTTGTCATAGTTCTTGACGGCGATCAGAGCAAACTGCTCGGCCGTCGTGCCGAACTCGTGCATGTGCCGCATGGCCATGGTGGCATAGTAGCCGGAGTAAAAGCCACCGACGGGGTAGTCAAAGTCCGTATCCGAGGCGAGGGCAATGAACTCGTTGCCCTTCGCCGTGCTGACCTCCGACATCTTTTCAAAGCCATACACCAGGCAGAGGTCGGAGAGGCCGGAGGCGACGTCCATGTACCCCGCACGGATGCCGAGGCCCCCGGTGGCACCGCCGCCCTCGATGCGCATGCTGGGGCGAGGGCACATGGCGAGATAGTCTTGGGTCAGGGAGTCGAAGAGGAGTTGGGAGTTGAAGTGGTCGGAGAAGTAGGTGCAGATGGTGCTCTGGATGTCCTTGTAGTCGAGGCGCCCATCCAGGTCGGTCAGGGCATAGTCCACGGCATCCTTGACCATGGCCTCCTGGGTGAGCAGGTTCGCTTTGGCGAACTTGGTGATGCCCCCAGAGACGACGCAGACCTTGCGCATGGCTGCCTCCTTGCAGAGCGGATGCGGAACGGATTGATATCAGCTACGGAAGCAGCATCACCTCCTTCCCCAGGATGGTCAGCAGCACCGCGAGCGCGCTTGCGTCACGGCCTGGCCGATGATCAAGGCGGCACCATCATCATACCATTTGTCTGTATGTTGGGTCAAGCGCGTACTGAGGGTGGGGCGCACTCCGTCCCCGGGCTGCTCAGCCCTGACTCGTTCAGGGGCGGATAGCCTCGTCCGTCTCAAGTTAAATGGGTGTTTCGGGCTCCGCTGGCGCGCCAGCAGAGCCCAACACCCCGAAACTCTCTACTTCCTGTCATTGACAGGACCTGCAAACCATGGTAGAATTCGGTTGTCACATGTCCTAGGACATGCCTGGGCCACGGACCTCTAATGCCTGCTAAAGAGCGGCTTTCCATCCAACCAAAAGAAAGGTAGGGCTACCGTGCAGCACCTCCTGGCTGAAGGCAACCCCCTGCTGCGGTTCCGCGACTATATGGCCCGCAGCGGGCTGGAAGCGTGCGTGGTCTCGGACCCCGCCGACATTGCCTACCTGGCCGGGGTGCAGCCGCCTTCCGGTTGCTGCTCCTGCCTCCTTCTGAGCCGAACCGATGCAGTGCTTCTGTCGCCGTCCTCGGCTGGCGCAAGCGCGACGGAGGAGGTGCAGGTCCTGCCCTATGAGGATCGTACCTTTGAGTCCGAGGTAGAGCCGGTGCGCAACGCGCAGCAGGCCTTCGCGGGGGTCCTCGCTCGGTGGCGGGGGCTCACACGCGTTGGCCTTGAGCCAGCGTGCCTGCCGGCTGCCTTTCTGGAAACGCTACGGCAGGTGTTGGGCGCGCCCGAGGCTGTGGATGTTGGCCCCGACCTCCGGCGCCAGCGGGTGGTCAAGGGCGATGCCGAGGCCGAGGCCATCGCCCGGGTGGCTGCGACCTGTGACCGCATCTTTGCCGCCGTGGAAGAGGGGGCTCGCCCGGGCTGCACCGAGCTGGATGTGTACCTCGCGGCGCTCAGAGTCGTGGCTGAGGAATCCGCCGGCCCGGCCATACTCGACGGCGACTTTGTATCGGGTCCGCGGACGGCCGAGATCGGTGGGCCGCCGACACCCCGGGTGCTTCGGCCCGGCGATCTCCTGATTGTGGACGTGTACCCGCGCATCGGCGGCTACTGGGCCGACTGCACGCGCAGCTATGTCGTCGGCGAGCCCTCTGCGGAGCAGGTCGAGCTGCATGCGCTGCTCGTCGAAGCCATGGAGGCGGGCGAGAGTCTCCTCGAGCCGGGGCGCCCTGCTGCGGAGGTCTACGGGGCCGTCCGACGGGTGCTCGAGCGCGCCGGTTCCCGGGCCTCCTTCCCGCACCACGCGGGGCATGGCGTCGGTGTCACCCCTTCGGAGGATCCGCGGCTCGTCCCAGGCAGCCGGGACAGGCTGCAGGCCAGGATGGTCGTAACGCTGGAGCCTGGCCTGTACGGGCCTGCCGTTGGAGGCATGCGGCTCGAGGACAACTTTTTGGTGACCGATGAGGGCGCCAGATGCCTCTCTCGCTATCCGCGGCGTCTGGTGACGCTTCCCTGTGACTAGGCAGGCCAACGATGCAGGCGAAGGCATGGGTGTGGCACGGCGATAGCCACCTCCGCCTGGAGGACATGGCGCTTGCCGACCCGGGGCCCCGGCAGGTCGTCGTTGCGGTGCGCGCCGCAGGCATCTGTAGCACGGACCTGCACGTCCTCGGTGGCGGGGTGGTCTTTGTCTCACCGCCGCATATCATGGGCCACGAGGGCGCCGGGGAGGTTGTGGCCGTCGGAGCCGGCGTGCCTGAGGCGCTCCTCGGTCAGCGCTTTGCGGTGGACACGGTCTTTGGCTGTGGGTCCTGTCGCTTCTGCCTGGGCGGGCGCAAGCATCTCTGCCCCTCCGTGCAGGAGATCGGCCAGACCGTCCCGGGTCTGTGGGCCTCCCATTGCCTGGTGCCGGCGAGCAATCTGGTACCGCTGCCCGACAGCGTCTCGTACGCTGCGGCAACGCAGATGGAGACGCTCCACTGCGTGCTCGGCGGCGTGGACAAGCTGCGGCTTCTGGCCGGTGAGACGGCCCTTATCCTCGGCTGTGGCATCGCCGGCATCCTGTTTGCGAGGCTGCTTCGTCTGCAGGGAGCCAGCCGGGTAGTCATCACTGGCACGCGCGAGAATCGGCTTTCCCTTGCCCGGCAGTACGGGGCGGACGAGGCCATCAATGTGCGGCGGGTAAGCCTGGAAGACGTCCTGGGCAGCGAGCGCTTTGATGTGGTCGTTGAGACGGTTGGCAGCCGCGAGACGATCGCCGAGGCCGGCCGCTGGGCGCAGAGTGGCGGCCGGGTGCTCCTGTTTGGCATCCCGGCGGGGCACCGTGCTGAGCTGGACATCATGGACGCCATCTGGCGCGAGCTGCTCTACATACCAACGGGAAACGCACCGCAGGTATGGCCGCGGGTTGTGGCCCTCGTGGCCAGCGGTCTGGTGGACCTGGAGGTCCTCGTCAGCCGGCGCTTCCCCTTTGAAGCGCTGCACGAGGCGGTGCGCTTCGCCCGGGACCAGCACGATCAGCACGTCAAAGTCATAGTCGAGAACCCGCGTTGACCGGCCTGTCGGAAGGAGAATGGGTATGCAACTGGGCACCACCGGCGGCGAGAGCGCAGTCCTGAGGGCGCTCACTGAGAGCGTCATTGGCGGCGAGGCGGAGCAGGCGATGTCCCTGGCGCGGCAGGCGCTGGAGCTCGGCCTCGAGCCGATGCGCGCCATCGATGAAGGCCTCATTCCGGGCATCATGGAGGTCGGGCGCCGCTTCGAGGCGCACGAGTTCTTCTTGCCCGAGCTGATCATGGCCGCTGAGGCGATGAAGAAGGGCATGGCCGTCCTTGAGGAGGCGATCGTCGCCCGCGGGGGCAAGCGCGAGGCCCTGGCGACCGTCGTCCTCGGCACTGTCAAGGGTGATATTCACGACATCGGCAAGTCCATCGTCGGGGCGATGCTCACCGCCCATGGCTTTGTCGTCGTCGACCTTGGAGTCGATGTGCCGGCGGACCGGTTCCTCGCCGAGGTAGAGAAGCACGGGGCGCAGGTGCTGGGGATGTCGGCCCTGCTGCCGACGACCATGCCGTACATGCAGCACGTCATCGAAGAGCTGACCAGGCGCGGCCTGCGGGACAGGGTCAAGGTCGTCGTTGGGGGTGCGCCGGTGACACCGGCCTACGCCGAGCGCATCGGCGCCGACGGCTACGGGGACGACGCCATCAGCGGCGTACGGGTCGTCCGCGGCCTGCTTGGGCTCGCCTAGACCGCTCACGAGGAGGGAATCATGCCTAGAAGAGGCCTCTGCGGGGGGCTCCTCAAGTTCATCCGTGAGGACGATCTGGAGCAGATCCACTTCGCCGTCATCGAGGTCCTGTCGGAGGTCGGCGTGCTCATGGAGTACCGTCCCGCCCTCGAGCTCCTCGCAGACCATGGGGCCGAGGTGGACTGGGCGCACTCCATCGTGCGCATCCCCGAAGGACTGCTGCAGAAGGCTCTGCTCACAGCCCCCAGCCGCTTCACCCTGTATGGCAAGACACCCGAATGGGATGTCAAGGTGGACCTCGAGCGGGTCTACACGATCGGCGGGTCCTGTGCCCTCTCGGTTCTTGACCTTGACGGCGTTCACCGCCCCGCGGTGCGCAAGGACCTGGTGGACCTGACACGCCTGCTGGAGGCCATGCCCAACCTGGACATCATGCATCAGATCGTCGTGCCGAGCGATGTTCCGGAGCTCGGGTATGAGCTGATCAACTTTGCCACCTGCTACTCGATCAGCAAGCGCAACTATTACTCGCAGGCGCAGAGCGCCGAATCTGTGCGCGATCAGGTGCGGATGGCGGCGGTGTTCCAGGGCAGCGAGGAGACCGTGCGGCGTCGGCCGACCTTTACCGAGGTCGTCTGTATGGTCAGCCCTCTGAAGCACGAGAAGCAGAACTCGGAGGTGCTGATGGAGTCGGCCCGGTGGGGCATTCCCCTCTACATCGAGGTCGATGCCCTCTGCGGGGCGACCACCCCCGCGCCCATTGCGGGCACACTGGTCGAGTCGGGGGCCAACGTCCTCGCCGGCGTTGTGCTCGCCCAGCTCGTGAACCCGGGCGTGCCGTGCATCTACTCCATCGCCTCGGGGATCATGGACATGTCCAACGGCGCCTACTCCGGAGCCGCGCCCGAGACCACCCTGATCCACGCGGCGACGGCGCAGGTGGCCCATCGCTTCGGGCTGCCGTACCAGGGCGGCACAGGCATCGATGCCAAGCTGCCCGATGCACAGGCCGGCTATGAGCGGGCCCTGCAGGTGCTGACCAACATCCTCGCAGGCACCAACTTTGTGCACCTCTCCTACGGGATGATGGAGCAGATGCTCCTCGCCAGCTATGAGCAGGTCGTGATCGACGAGGAGATCATCGGCGCCGCCTACCGCATCGCCCGCGGCTTTGAGGTCAACGACTATACCCTTTCCGTCGACCTGCTGGCCCGCATTGGGCCGCTTGGCGGTCACTTCCTCAGGGAGCGGGAGACCCGAGAGTTCTACCGCAAGGACCGCTGGCTCCCGACCATCACTGACCGCAACACCTGGGACACCTGGCAGGCCGCCGGCGGCAAGGATATGCGGCAGGCTGCCAACGAGCGGGCGCGGGCCATCCTCGCCCGCGAGGAGCCGTGGGCTGTGACTCCCGAGCAGGCCGAAGAGATCGAGCGCATCGCCCAGGACGGCGTGGCCAGAGCGCAAGCGCGCCGTCAGCAACTGCAGTGAGGCAGGGCCATGAGCAAGCCAAATGAGAGAGCCGTACAACGCCGGTGGGACTGGCACTACCCCCTCATGGCGCGCGCTGAGGGCATCTACCTGTGGGATGCCGACGGCAGGCGCTACATCGACGGATCGGGGGGTTCGTCGGTAGTCACGGCTATCGGCCATGGGGTCAGGGAGATCCCGGAGGCGATGGCGCGGCAGGCGAAGGACTATGTCTTCTATCCCGCCCATGCCTTCTCGAACCCCAAGCTGCTGGAGCTGGCCGACCTGATCGCCGACATCGCGCCCGGCGAGCTGCGCAACCGCTGCAAGACGTGGATGACCGTCACCGGAAGCGATGCGACCGATGACGCGTCGCGCCTCGCCCGCCAGTACTGGGTGGTCAAGGGCAAGCCAGGCAAGCACATCATCCTCGGCCGCTGGCAGGCCTTCCACGGGGACAATATCTTTGCCGTCAGCATCTCCGGCCTTAGCGCCCGGCGCCGGCTCTTCACGCCGATGTTCCGGGACATGCCCAAGATCCCACCCGCCTTCTGCTACCGCTGCTACTTTGAGAAGACCCATCCCGGCTGCGGCCTGCTCTGTGCCCGGGTGCTGGAAGATGCCATCTGCCAGTCCGGCCCGGAGAATGTGGCCGCCTTCATCGCCGAGCCGGTCGTGGGCTCGGCGCTTGCCGCCTGCCCAGCGCCCGAGGGCTATTTCGAGGTGATCCGGGAGATCTGCGACCGGTACGAGGTGCTCTTCATCGCCGACGAGGTGATGACAGCGCTTGGCCGCACCGGTAAGATGTGGGGCATCGAGCACTGGGATGCGACGCCCGACATCATCGCCATCTCCAAGGCTCTTACCGGCGGGCACTACCCGGTTGCCGCGGTCGTCGCCAGGGCCGCAGGCGGCAGACGCGGGCGCATTCACCCGGCCACGCGCACCTTTCAGGCGCTGCGCATCGCCGTGCAAGCCTCGGGGCTTCTTCCCGCCCAGCGTAGCACATTGTTCACCGATCTGCGCGCTATCGTTGAGCAGTTTGACCGTTCCCATCCTGATGTAGAGAGGCTGCGTCTGCAACTTCGCGAATACGCACGCAATCCTTATCTTACCGGCGCCGGCCTGGTTGTGATACCAACTTTAGCAACGCTTCCTCAACAAATTGCCTACGATTCTCTGACGCAGGAAACGATTGTGGCGATACAGCAAGCAGCCCGCATC
>JAIMBM010000468.1 GCA_023511475.1 Anaerolineae bacterium | reverse complement strand
CGACGGCCGGCGGTGGGTGGACCGCCTGGCGGATCAGCGCCGGGCGGCAATGGCAGGGGCTCTGCCCGCGTTCATCGATCTGGTGGCGCTGGGCGTGGGTGCCGGGCTGGCGGCATGTGGCTACATTCCCTTCCTGGTCAGCCTGTCTAGCTTTCTGCTCTGCAACGCCTTCGACCAGATTCGCCTGTCGGTATGCATTGCCGGCCTCAACGTCAAGCTTGTGGGCAGCCACAGCGGCCTGACGACGGGGCGCGAGGGGCCTTCCTCAATGAGCATCGAGGACTATGCCCTGACCGGCGGGTTGCCCAACATGGTGATCCTTGTCCCCAGTGACCCGGCCTGTATGCGCTGGGCCGTCCTCGCTGCTGCCGAGCACGTGGGGCCGGTCTATCTCCGCTCCAGTCGAGAGGCGCTGCCGCACATCTACCCGCCTGGCTATCCGTTTGTGCTGGGTAAGGCCAATGTTGTGCGTGAGGGGTCTGACGTCACGCTGGTTGCGTGCGGACTGATGGTGTCGGTAGCCCTCGATGCGGCCGTGCTCCTGGAACGCGACGGGATCGAGGCCAGGGTGCTGGATGTGCACACGCTGCGGCCGCTGGATGTGGATGCGATTGCTTCCGCCGCGCGCGAGACGGGCGCGATCGTGACCGCCGAGGAGCACCTGATTCGGGGCGGCCTCGGGGCGGTTGTTGCGCAGGCGGTCGTGAACACCTGGCCTGTGCCGGTGCGCCACGTTGGGCTGAACGATGTGTATCCCATGTCCGGGAGCGTAGAGGAGCTCATGGCCAGGTACGGCCTGACGGCACGGCACATAGCAGCCGCCGCTCGCGAGGCCATCGCAGCCAAGAGGAGGTAAGGGATGATACCCGTGGAGTTCACCAAGCGAGTTGTCGCCACGGTCGAAAACGACCTCGGCGGTTACCCGATGAACACGTTCCACACCGTCGGCGACATCAACGGCGATGGGCAGCTGGACATCGTCGTCTCAGGCCGGACGGGGCGCATGGTGTGGCTCGAGAATCGGGGGGTGGACCAGACCTGGGTTGAGCACCTGATCGACCCCAACGTGGATGGCATCGAGTGTGGCGGATCGGTCGTGGACCTGACCGGCACCGGCTATCCCGATGTGATCGTCGGCAGCGGTGGCGGGCATGACGAGATCTGGTGGTGGGAGAACCCCGGCCCGGAGGGCGGCGTGTGGGTGAAGCGAACCATCCTCAAGACCGGCGCCTGCCAGTTCCACGACACCCTCATCGGCGATGCGCTGAACGATGGTGGCAGGTGCCTGGTGTTCACCAACCAGCGCGGAGCGAACGGCACGACCGTCTATTGCCTCCCGCTGCCGGAGGATCCGCGGGTCACGCCCTGGCCGAATGTGATGGTCGTCGGGCAGGGTTTGAGTGAGGAGCTTGTCGGGCCCGAGGGCAACGTCCTGAAGATGCAGCCTGAGGAGGGCATCGCCATAGGCGATGTGGACGGCGACGGCCAGAACGAGTTGGTCTGCGGCACGCACTGGTTCAAGCGCGCGGGAGCGGGATGGAAGGCCTTTAGGTTCACGCGGGGCTATGTCACCACCAAGATTGCCATCGCCGATGTGGATGGAGATGGGCGCAACGAGATCCTGCTGGCGGAGGGCGACCCTTACATCTACGGTAAGACGCAAGGTGGCAAGGCGGCCTGGTTCCGGCCACGTGATGATGTGACCGCACTGTGGGAAGAACACGTGCTGGAGGAGGGCCTCCTGGATGCGCACACGCTGGCCGCGGCCGACCTGCGAGGGACCGGCGCAATCGACGTCATCGTCGGCGAGATCGGGGTCGCAAGCGAGACGCGGGGCTACAAGATACGGCCGCCGCGGCTCCTGCTCTTTGCCAATGACGGACGCGGGCAGTTCACCCGCGAGGTCCTGGACGAGGGCACAGGCATCCACGACGGGGTGCTGGCGGACATGCGCGGCGTCGGCAGGCTGGACCTGGTGGGCAAACCGCTGCATGGCCCAGAGAGATGGCACGTGCACGTCTACTTCAGCGTCCAGGGCAGATGATCTGAGGCACCCCTCACGGTGGTGGAAGGTGGGAGAGACACTATGAAGATGACCCTGGCGATGATCGTGGGCACGCGGGACTTTTTTCCTGCCGAGCCGGTGCTGGCAGCGCGGCGCAGCGTCCTCAAGCTGCTGGCAGAGATGGGGGTCGAGGTGGTCATCCTGGAGGAGGATGCCACCCCCATGGGCGCAGTGGAAACCTGGGAGCAGGCGAAGCAATGTGCGGCCCTGTTCCGTGCCCACCGGGACCGCATCGACGGCATACTGGTAGTGCTGCCTGTGTTCGGGCCGGAGCGCGCCATCGCCGACACAATCAAGCTTTCCGAGCTTCAGGTGCCCATCCTGGTGCAGGCCTATCCGGACGACCCGGCCAGGCTCGATGTGGCCCATCGCGGCGACGCGTTCTGCGGCAAGATATCGGTCTGCAACAACCTGTACCAGTACGGCTTTCCCTTCTCCCTGACCCGGATGCATACCGTCGACCCAGGGGACGAGAGCTTTTTGGACGATCTGCGGCGCTTCCTTGGGGTCTGCCGGGTGGTGCGTGGCCTTCGGAGGGCGCGCATCGGCGCTGTGGGCGCCCGGCCGGGCATATTCAACACTGTGCGCTACAGTGAAAAGCTCCTGCAGGCCAGCGGCATCACGGTCACCACTGTCGACCTCTCCGAGCTGTTCGGTGCCGCCGGCAGGCTCGCCGATAGCGACCCGCGCGTGTCAGAGCGGGTCGAGGCGATCCGTGACTACATCCCGGCGTCACAGGTGCCCGCCGCTGCGCTGACACGGATGGCTCGGCTGGCCATTGCGCTTGACGACTGGATTGCGGCCAACGAGTTGGATGCAGTCGCCTTCCAGTGCTGGACCTCCATCCAGCAGAACTATGGCGTGAATGCCTGCACCGTGCTGAGCATGCTGAGCGAAAAGCTGGTGCCCGCGGCCTGCGAGGTTGACGTCACTGGCGTGGTTACCATGTACGCTCTGCAGCTTGCTTCTGGCCGGCCCAGCGCACTGGTGGACTGGAACAATAACTATGGCGCTGACCCTGACAGGTGCATCCTCTTCCACTGTGGCAACTGGGCCAGGAGCTTTGTGCCTGAGGCGCACATGGCCAACGCTGAGATACTCGCCACGGTGCTCGGCCAGGACGCGACGTGGGGGACCGTCTCGGGGATGGCGCCAGCGGGCCCGCTGACCTTTGCCCGCATCAGCACCGACGATCGGCGTGGCTGCATCAAGGCCTACGTGGGCGAAGGCCGCTTCACCGCGGATCCCCTGGACACTTTCGGGTGCCGGGCGGTTGTAGAGGTGCCGGGCCTTCAGAGGCTCTTGCGCTACATCTGCCGTAACGGCTTTGAGCACCACGCAGCCGTGAGCGCCTCTCATGTGGCTGCCATCCTCGCCGAAGCTTTCGAGGCTTACCTGGGTTGGGAGCTCTACTACCATAACAGCGAGGTCTGAGATCATGTGGCAGGAGCTGTTGCAGCGCCAGGCGGAGGGCCGGCCCATCCGTTTGGGGGTCTCGGGCGCCG
>JAIMBM010000467.1 GCA_023511475.1 Anaerolineae bacterium | reverse complement strand
CCTCCACTACCTCGGCTGGCCCAGGATCATTGCGACTGTAACGCGGTTCGTTACCGGACTTATTTGTTAAGGTGCAAGAGCCTCGGGCGGCAAGCGCCCGCTGCCTCCAAGGCGTCGCGCGGGGCCGTAGCCCAGCATTCCATCCTGGGCTACAGCCCCGCGCTCAGAAGGAGCAAAGCCCTTCGGGGCTGGGTACCGGTTCGGACGGACGTTGTCCGGCGGCCCGTCCGCACGGCGCGGAGCGATGCAGTGGCTCGCCGCATGCCACCTGCCCGTCGGCGGGCTGCTGTGCCGGGGCTTGCGCCGCGCACGTAACCGCCTGTCCGCCTCTGAACCGCGAAGGCAGAGGGTTGGCGCCGCACGGGCCTCTAACAGACGAAGCCCGTGCAATACGACTCGCCATCTTCATGGCGCCCGGCCCGTGCGGCCCGCAACCCGCAAGGGATGCTTGGAACACCCTAGTCCAACACGGCCCTCCAATCGAACCCATCGCCGAGGGACTCGTCGCCGTAGCGGCTGAGGTCGACCTCCCGCGCTACCGCCTGCGAGATGAGGTTGACCTTGTCCTTATGCCCGAGCAGGATGGCTCCGTGGAGCCGGCCATCCCTGAGCACCAGCTTGAGGTACCGGCCCGGCCCATCCGTCCGCCGCAGCTCGGTGTAGCCCTCGCCCCCGGCGACCTGACCGATGGAAGTGAGGTCGATGCCTACAATCTTCAGGGTGTTCGAGGGGATGGTGCCGGTGTACTCGGCGCTGCCATGCTCCAGCATGTTTTTTGCAGCGGCCTGAGCCTGCTCGACGGCTGCCGGAACAATCCCGTAGACGGTGCCGCCGAACTCGGCCACATCGCCAGCGGCGTAGACGTCGGGGGCACTGGTCGCCAGGTGGGAATCGACGACGATGCCGCGGCTGGCGGCGAGGCCAGAGGCCCGGGCGAGCTCCAGGTTGGAGCGCACGCCCGCCGCGATGAGGACCAGATCGGCGGGCACGCGCAGGCCGCTCTTCAGCACCACTGCGCCGCGCTCGATGTGCTCGGTATCGGCGTTGGTCTCGATGGCGATGCCCATCCTCTCGACCTCGCGGTGAAAGATGGCTCCGCCTTGCTCGTCGAGCTGGCGCTGCAACAGATAGGCGCCGCGTTCCAGCACGGTGACGTCGAGACCCAACACACGCAGGCCGCGCGCCGCCTCGAGGCCCAGCAGCCCCCCGCCGATCACCGCCGCCCGCTTGCACTCGCGCGCGTACGCCCGGATTCGCTCCGCGTCTTCGATGGTGCGCAGAGTAAAGACGCCCGGCAGATCCGCCCCGGGAATCGGCGGGACGAACGAGCTGGCGCCGGTCGCGATGAGCAGCCGGTCGTAGGGCACCGACGTGCCCTCGCTCAGGATGAGGCGATGCCCGGCGGCATCGACCCTCTCTGCCCGGGCGCCGGTGCGCACGGCGATCGAGCGCTCCTCGAACCAGGTCCGCGAGTAGAAGTAGAGCTCGTCCAGCGATACCTCACCGGCCAGATAGCCCGGCAGCTTGGGCCTGGCATAGTAGAGGTGAGGCTCGGCCCCGTAGATCTCGACCTGAACATCGCGACCCCCGGTCGCAGAGATGGTACGTGCGGCATTGGCGCCCGCTGCTCCCAGACCGACGATGACGATCCGCATCATGGCTCTCCTTCATGGCGCAGGGTTTCGCCCTGCCGCTGACGTCCTATGCTCTCTTCTCGAACATGTCCTTGGCTGCGCCGCACTCGGGGCACACCCAGTCCTCGGGCAGGTCCTCAAAGGCGGTGCCGGGGGCGATGCCGCCCTCCGGGTCGCCCCTCTCGGGGTCGTAGATGTATCCGCACACCAGGCATTCGTATTTGGACATCATGTCCCTCCTATTGTCAGACCTCAAGGGGACCTGTAGCTGACGGCCCGTTGTCCGTGTGGCCGGCGGCGAGGCCCGCTCCCGACGGACAACGGGCCATTGACTGCGGGGTCAGAAGGTCCGGAAGCGGCCCCTGGGCGCCGCGCAGACCGGGCAGCGGTCGGGCGCCTCGCCCACGACGGTATGCCCGCATACCTCGCAGATGTGGATGGGTGCATCGGCGATATCCTGGCCGGCGGCTGCGGCCGCCTTGGCCTGGGCGTAGAGGCCGGCGTGGATCTTTTCTGCCTCCAGTGCGTAGCGGATCGAGCGCTGGGCGCCCTTCTCCTCCTGCAGTTGGGCGACGGCGTAGTAGGCCGGATACATCTCATCCACCTCATAGTTCTCGCCATCGATGGCAACCTGCAGGTTGTCGACCGTGCCCTTGATCATCTCCAACTCGCGCAGGTGGTTCGAGGCGTGCACCTGCTCGGCGTAGGCGATGGCCTCGAACAGCCGGGCGATGTTGGCAAGGCCCTCGTCGCGGGCACGATGGGCAAAGCTGAGGTACTTTATGTGGGCCTGGCTCTCGCCAGCGAATGCGGTGGCCAGGTCGGCGGCCGTCATCTTGCGCATGGTCGGTTCCTCCTTTGACAAAGAGACTGATGAAACTGGCGGAGCGGGCGGAGCTTGGCCCCGGTGCCGTCATCCCCCAGGTCTGCCAGCTCCCTGGCTAGTGAACGACAACCTGGTGCGTGCCCTCCCACATCCCGTGCAGGTTGCACAGGCTGGTGGCGCGCAGGGTGGTGCTCTCCTCGAGCACGAGCGGAATCTCGACCTCGGCCCTCGGCAAGACCGGGCTGAACAGGATGTGGGCTATGAACACCTCGCCCGCGTACAGGTCGAGCCACTCGATGTGGTGCTTGCCCTCCATGCCGTGGGGCGTCTGCCCGATGGTGACCCTCACCGTAAAGGGCTCGCCTGCCTTGACCACCTCCGGGAGGTGGAAGATCGGCGCATGCTTCACTTCCAGCCCCTGGAGGTTGGCCGGATCCTGCACCCGGTTGATCCTCTTGAAGAGCTCTTCCATAGTTTTCCCTCCTGCTGGATAGACAGATGCGGGTAGATGGTCCGTGGTCAGTGGTCCGCAGCACCGGCCAGGGCACACTCCACACAGGCCACCAGGTCCGAAGCGGAGAAGGGTTTGACCAGCGCGCTCACCCGCGAGAAGCGCCGGAGCAGCCGGGCGCGGATGGGCTCGGACACCAGGACGACAATCGGCAAGTCGCCGACCCCAGGGGTGCGGCGCAGCTGGGCGACCAGGTTCCAGCCGTTGCTGCCGGGCAGGTCGGCATCGACGACCACCAGGGCACAGGGCCGCTCGTCGAGCACCGCCCAGCACTCCGTGCTCACAGCTTCCACTACCTCCAGGCCCAGGGCCTCGAGGTTCGTGCGCACCAGCTTGCGCATCCGCCAATCGGCCTCCACTACCAGCGCCCGGCGACGGGCCATGAAACGACCCCCTCTTGACGGTCGCGGCTTGCGGCACAGGCAGCCCGCCTTCGCGCCGCCCATCCCCGCAAGCCTTCAGGGGCGGACAGGTTGCCCCATGGGCGGGGCCAACCCATTCGACGGGCGACGTCCCATCCCCCCTGCCCCCTTCCCCGCCGCTTGTGCGGCGGGGAAGGGGGCGTTTTTTGCTGTAAGGGGGGTGTCCGCGGGCGGCGAAGCCG
>JAIMBM010000466.1 GCA_023511475.1 Anaerolineae bacterium | reverse complement strand
GCACCGGCATCGATCACTGCCTCGATGACGCGGCAGAGATAGTCCGGATCGGCGCGGCCGGCGTCCTCGGCATAGTACTGGACGTCCTCGACGTAGCGCCTGGCGTACCTGACCGCCTCGACGCCCTGCTCGAGGGCTTTCTCACGGGTGGTGCGCAGCTTGTACTGGATGTGGTTGTCGGAAGCGCCGAGGCCGGTGTGGATGCGCGGGCGCCGCGCCCCCTTGAGCGCCTCCGCGGCGCAGTCGATATCCTCCTTGCGCGCGCGTGTAAGGCCGCAGACGATGCAGTCCTTGATCTCGGCCGAGATGGCGCGCACCGCCTCAAAATCGCCGGGCGAGGAGATCGGGAAACCCGCCTCGATGATGTCCACGCCCATCCTCTCAAGGGCGCGCGCGATCTCGAGCTTTTCAGAGACGCGCAGGGCGGCGCCGGGCGATTGCTCGCCATCGCGCAGGGTCGTGTCGAAGATGCGGACATAATCTTCTGACATATGGTCTGCTCCTCACGGCTTATAGTTCCCTGGCTCCGGCTTCGGAGCCAGCTCTCTCCGGCTCGGGGAGGCTCTGCGCCCGAGGCACCGGATCGGTCGAGGCGCGAGGACGGGCGCGGCCATTCCCGTTGGCGCGCGCAAGCGGCAGCTCGAGGCTGTCGACAAGGGCATGGAAGCTGGCCTCGATGATATTGGTCGAGCTGCCGACGGTGTTCCAGTTGTGCTCGCCGTCGGATGCCTCGATAAGCACGCGCGTCTGCGCCGCGGTCGCCGCCTCCTCGTCGAGGATGCGCACCTTATAGTCTACGAGCTGAACACGATCGAGCTCTGGATAGAAGGGCAGTATAGCTTTTCGGATCGCCCTGTCGAGCGCATTCACCGGGCCATTCCCGACGGCCGCCGTGTGGATGATCTCGTCCCCGACGCGTGCCTTGACCGTGGCCTCGGCGATGATGCCCGTGCCCCGGCGCTTTTCGACCAGCACCAAAAAGTCCAGCAGCTCGAAGGGTGGCTGGTAGCCCGGCTGGCTGCGGCGCAGGAGCAGCTCGAAGGACCCCTCAGCCCCCTCGAACTGATAGCCCCGGGCCTCGAGCTCCTTGACCTCGCGGAGGACCTCACGGGCATGCTCGGTGGGGGTCTCGAGATCGGGGCAGAGCTCGGCGGCCTTGTGCAGGATGTTGCCCTTGCCCGAAAGCTCGGAGACGAGGACGCGCCGCTCATTGCCGACGAGGCCCGGGTCGATGTGCTGATAGCTCTCGGCGGCCTTGAGCACAGCGCTGACGTGCACCCCGCCCTTGTGGGCGAAGGCGCTGCGCCCGACGTAGGGCGCGTGCGGATTCGGCCTGAGGTTGGCAACCTCGCTTACGAAATGGGCCGCCTCGGTGAGTGCGGCAAGCTGCTCCGGGGCGAGCACCGCGAGACCCATCTTGAGCTGCAGGTTGGGGATCACGGCGCACAGGTCGGCGTTGCCGCAGCGCTCGCCGTACCCGTTGAACGTCCCCTGCACGTGGGTGACGCCTGCCTCGACGGCGGCGAGGGTGTTGGCGACGGCGAGGCCGCTGTCGTTGTGAGCGTGTATCCCCAGGGGGACGCCCGGGAAGGTCGCGCGAACCCGCGACACGGCCGCGGCCAGCCGGCCGGGGAGGGTGCCGCCGTTGGTGTCGCACAGCACCAGGCATTCAGCGCCGGCGACGAGGGCGGCGCGCAGCGTCTCGAGGGCGTAATCTGGGTTGGCGGCAAAGCCGTCGAAAAAGTGCTCGGCGTCGTAGATCACCCGGCGCCCCGCGGCGCGGAGGTAGCGGATGCTGTCGGCGATCATCCGGAGGTTCTCGTCCAGGGTGGTGCCGAGGACGCGCTCGACGTGCAACTGCCAGCTCTTTCCAAAGAGCGTGACAACCGGCGTCCCGGCGGCGAGCAGGGCCGCGAGGTTGGCGTCCTCGGCGGGGGCAACGTCCGCCCGGCGCGTCGACCCAAAGGCCACGATCGTCGCCTGCCGGAGCGCCAGAGACCCGGCTCGCTCGAAAAAGCGGGCGTCCTTCGGGTTCGATCCCGGCCAGCCTCCCTCGATATAGTGGATGCCCAGGTCATCCAGGCGCCGGGCGATGCGCAGCTTGTCCTCCAATGAGAATGAGATTCCCTCCGCCTGCGCGCCATCGCGCAGGGTGGTATCCAGAATCTCGACCTGTGACATGATAGCCGCTCTCCTCCCGATCCCCGTCTGTTTCGGTGCAGTCGGAGACCTTCGCGCAGCGGGCGAGGAGTCATCCCCTGCCCGGCCTTGCGGATCGCTCCGCGCCGGGTGCTCCGCCCTTCCGGCCGGCGTGCGGGAGCCCGCCCCGCACGCCGGCCGGAACGTCTGGTCTTCTCGTCGCTGACGGGCTAAAAGTCCAGGATCGTCTCGATAGCCTGCTGGGCTGCCTCTTCCAGAGTGGGGATGCCCGTGACGTGGCTGGCCCGCTCCGTGAGGGCGACGATGTCCTCGCGGCTCAGGAGATCGAGGCGCCACTTCCTGGCGCCCGCCATCAACTGCTTGAGCCCGACTCCTAGCCGGTCCTGGAAGTATGTGTAGAGTCCGACGGCCGGCCACGGGATATCGGTTCCAACGGCATTGCCATGGAGCTTGCGCAGCTCGGGCGCGGTGACGAAGAACGTCTCGGGGTCGCGCCCGTAGAGGGAGGCGAAGCGCTGGGGCACGCCCCCATTGCGGGCGAGCTCCACAAAGTAGTCGGACTTCATCACCGCCGCGAGCGGTGCCCTGGCCATGGCGACGGCCTTGACGTAGGGACCGTGG
The DNA here is from genome assembly GCA_023511475.1 of Anaerolineae bacterium. Classification (GTDB taxonomy): domain Bacteria; phylum Chloroflexota; class Anaerolineae; order SpSt-313; family SpSt-313; genus SpSt-313. Next base: position 796 of record JAIMBM010000466.1, on the reverse strand, counting down.
CCGTCTCCGAGGTTGCTCATGGCGATGGCCTTGAAGATCTGGGTCTCGTTCACAAAGCCACCGGCGATGGCGATGTCGGGCACATAATGCCCGCGGGCGCGCATCACACGGATGCAGGAAAGGACCTGCGCCAGGAGGTACACGGTCGGCGTGGCGCACTCGTTCATCATCGGCACCGGGCTCATGCCGGTGCCGCCGCCCGCGCCGTCAAAGGTGACCAGGTCGATCCTGGCGCGGGAAGCGCACTTCATGGTGAAGGCGACGACCGCGGGCTTGTAGGCGCCGGTCTTGAGGAACACGCGCTTGGCGCCCTGCTCGCGCAGCCAGGCCACATCCTCCACAAAGCTACGCTCTTCTGGCATGCCGACGCGGCTGTGGCGCTCGAACGAGGTAAAGGTCCCGCGCCTGAAGGCCTCGCGGACCACCTCGTCCTCCGGGTCGGGGTACACGATGTAGCCGCGGCGCTTGAGCTGCACGGCCTGCTCGAGGTCCGTCACGCGCACCTCGCCGCCGATGGCCTTGGCACCCTGCCCCCACTTGCGCTCGATGGTGGTGACACCCAACTCGCGCAGGGCGTAGAGGTCGACGCCAAAGCGAGCGTCCTCCACGTTGGTCTGCACGACGATGTCGCCATGGGTGCCGTCCCACCACCTGCGGTACAGTGCGACCCGTCGTGACAGCTCGGGCGAGCTGACGACCTTGCCGTGCTCGTCAAAGCGCGCCTCCGGGTCCATGCCGCAGACGTTCTCGCCGATCACCTGCATGGTGCCGGCAAGCGCCGCCCCGCAGGCCAGCC
>JAIMBM010000465.1 GCA_023511475.1 Anaerolineae bacterium | reverse complement strand
CATTCCCCGCTTTGCCCTATGGGCAAAGCGGGGAATGCCCCGGAGGGATGGGGCACCGCCTCTCGAGTGTCTTGGCCACGCCCATGGGGGCACCTGTCCGCCCTTGAATGCCCATTGAGAACCTGCAGAGCGAGAGTCCACCTCTGGACAGTCGCACCACTTGACCGCGACGATGATCTGGTGCATACTACATATAGTAATCCATATTGCAATGTAGAGGTCACTATGAACAAGATCATCGGCGTGACCGAGCTGCAGCGCAACTTCCGGCGCGTCTTCGATGAGGTAGCTCACGACGGCGTGCCGTACATCTTGACGCGGGATAGCCGGCCTGAAGTGGTCATGATCCCCTACGAGGAGTTCGTGAGGCTGCAGCAGGTTCGCGAAGCCCAGATTCTGGCTAGGCTCGATCGGCTGCTGGCCAAGATGCAAGAGCGGAACGCCGGCCTGTCGGACGAGGAGGTCGAAGAAGATCTTCGTGCGGCCAGGAAGGAGCTTCAGAGGTCTTGATCCGCGCCGTCGTCGACACCAACATCCTGATCCGGGCGGTTATCAAGCCTCGAGGCAGCGTAGGTCCAATCATCGCTGCCCTGCGCTCCCGCCTGTTCATGCTCGTGCTCTCTGAGCCCCTGCTGAGAGAGCTGCTGTCGACGATGGCTCTGCCGCGCATCCGCGGCAAGTACCACCTCACTGACGAGGATATCCGAGACTATGTCGCGTTTCTCAGCCTCCACTCCGTTATGGTAGAGCCTCTTCACACGCTGTTGCTCTGTCGCGATGAGTCCGACAACAAAGTGTTGGAGGCGGCCCTTACCGGCGGCGTCGACTTTATCGTGACCAGCGATGAAGACCTATTGGTGCTGGATCCCTTCGAGGGCATCCGCATCGTTCCCGCGGTTCGGTTTCTGAAGCATCTGAACCAAGCAGGCGGATCGCCTGCGCGGCTCTGAGGAACTCTCCTCGACCCGCCAACCCCTGAAGCGCTCCCACAACCGGTGGCAGAGCCTGCAGCCAGCCCCCTCCCCCCGGAGACTGTCAAAGCCCGTGAATGCGAGGCAAAGACGCTTGCGTCGCAACGGCGTGTGCTGCCGTCTCGGCCGGGCCACCCACCGGCCTCAGGGGTGCCCGCCGGCCATGCGCGCGGCGAGGAGGATGGCGGCGACCATGCTGCCCGGGCGTGCGGCGCCGGTCCAGGCGATGTCGAAGGCGGTGCCGTGGTCAACCGATGTGCGGAGGATCGGCAGCCCGAGGGTGACGTTCACGCCCTCATCAAAGCCGATCAGCTTTGTCGGGATGTGCCCCTGGTCGTGGTACATGGCGATGACGGCGTCGAACTCGCCGCGCAGCGCCCGCAGGAACACCGAGTCGGGCGGGAGCGGACCGGTGACCAGGTATCCATCGGCAGCGAGCTCTTCGACAGCGGGTGCGATCTCGTCCGCCTCCTCGGTGCCAAAGAGGCCACCTTCGCCGGCGTGAGGGTTGAGCCCGGCGACGGCCAGGCGAGGCCGGTCAACCCCCATTCGCCGCACCGCCTCCTCGGTCAGGCGGGCGACCGTCACGATCCGTCGCCGCTGCACCCTCCGGATGGCCTCGCAGAGCGGCACGTGCGTGGACACGTGCCCGACCCGCAGCCCGCCGGCCACGAGGAGCATCGCAACCTCGCGCGCGCCGGTCAGATCGGCGAGGGCCTCGGTATGGCCGGGGTAGCGATAGCCGGCCTGGTTCAGCGCCTCCTTGTTCAAGGGAGCGGTGACCACGCCCTGCACGGCGCCGGCAAGCGCCAGCTCCGTCGCCCTGCGGAGGCAGGCAAAGGCGGCGGCCCCGGCCATGGGGTTGACCCGTCCGCGCGGCAGGGACGGAAGGTCGACGTTCTTCAGGTCGAGGACCTCGAGCGTCCCCGGGGCATAGGCAGCTTCGTCGTGGCTCTCGAGGGCGCGCACCCGCAGCGGCACGCCGGTAACCTCGCTCGCGGCCTCCAGGGTGGCCGCGTCCCCGACAACAAGGAGGCGCGCCTGCTCAGAGACCCGCGGGTCGTCCGCGGCCTTGACCACAATCTCGGGGCCGACGCCCGAGGGGTCGCCCATGGTTACGGCAAGGATGGGCCGGTCAGTGCTGTCCATAGCCTTCCTCCTGAGCGGGACTCGTGTCTCCCTTCAGCGCAGCCAGTATGCGGCAGAGGGTCTCCTCGTCGCCGAAACCGCCGGCCTTGGTGACGAGGGGCAGCCCATCGGCCATGCCACCGATGACGCGCCCGAAGGGGATCCCCGGCTCCAGTTCACCCCCGATGGCGATGCCGGCGGCCCCAAGGCCACGGCAGACGGCCGAAGCGACCTCGCCGCCGGTCATGACCAGCGCGCCGGGTCGCACCTCCGCCACGAGGCGCCGCACGACCTCGGCGAGGAGGCCGGCCACGAGCGGGCCGCCTCCGGCCAGGCGGGGCCCGTCGCAGGTGGTGAGGACGGCATCCTCGCCCGCAACCAGGGCCGCAGCGAGCATCCTTGCCCGCTCGGCTGGCACGGCTTCGCCCTGCGGCAGGAGTGCGCCGAGCAACCCACCCACGACCTTTGCCCTGCGCTGTCGCTCAAGCTGGCGCAGCTGGGCAATCAGGCTGGGGTGCGGCGTGCCCGCGACGAGGAGGATGGGGCTGGCCGGCGCCAGAGAGCACCGATGGCAGCCCACAAGCCCCCACGCCTTGGGAAGATGGGCGGCGAGGCCCGCCGAGCCCGCCGGGAGCAGGTCCGGACCGACCAGGGCGATGGCTTCGGCCAGGCGGGCGAGGTCGGCATCGTCGACGGCATCGGCGACCACGATACGCCCGCTGCAGCCTCGCAAGAACGAGGCCAGCGCCACGGATTCGCCCTGCACCAACGAGAGCGGCACCCCGGCGATGGGCAGGTCCGTCCGTGCGGCAAGAAGGGCGGCTATGGTCGCGCAGGACCCTCCCGTGGCGCCGGCCGGGAGGTCGACCGGCTTGCCATGCAGGTGCAGGCGGCCGTCGAGCACCGTCCGCCCCTGTGCCGGGAAGGCGGGTGCGAGGACCGCACGGGCAGCCCCGGTCAGCTCCAGGAGTGCCGCAAGCTCGGTCCCCACGTTGCCGCGGAGGGTAGAATCCACCTTCTTGTACAGGTGCCGGGCCACCCCAACCCACGGTGCGACGAGGGTCTCGAGGCGGCGCCGCGCGTCGGCAGGGGGCAGCTCGCGGGTCCCCGTGTCGATCACCAGGACCTCTGCATGCGGCGCCTGCGACGCCTCCCACAGGACCAGGGTATGCAGTCCTGCCTGGGCGAACTGTGCCCCGGTGTCCAGGGCGCCGGTCAGGTCATCGGCGATTACCAGGAACTCCAGAGGCGGTGCCAAGGGAGTGAGCCTTTCAGGAAGGGGCGGTTGGCCCGCCCTTCGCCTGCCATGCGGGTGCGGCCATGCGGGGCTTTGCGAGGGCGGCCGCATGGCACGGCGCGAGTGTAGTCGAAGGAGGGAGCGCGGTCAAACCTGGTGGTTCAAGTGGGTATATCCCACAATCGTCGGCGCATTTCGGGACGAGTGGTACGTGTGGGTTCCACACTTCGGCCCCCGTTCAGAG
>JAIMBM010000464.1 GCA_023511475.1 Anaerolineae bacterium | reverse complement strand
GGATTAATCCCTCTCCAGCGGTCGCTCCGGACGGGATCATATATGTCGGATCTAGCGACCATAACCTGTACGCAATCCATCCCGACGGGTCGCTCCGGTGGGCATACCGGGCAGGCAGCTACATAGACTCATCGCCCGCGGTTGGCAGCGATGGTACGATCTACTTTGGGTCGGTCGATACCAGAGTTCACGCGCTCAAGCCCGATGGCTCACTTAAGTGGTCTTTTCCAACGGGCGGGGCTGTCGGGTCTTCTCCCGCGCTAGGCAGCGACGGGATTGTCTACGTGGGGTCAGAGGACTCTAGTCTCTATGCCATCCGGCCCGACGGGACGTTAAGGTGGAGCTACCGCACCGGTGGTCCCATCCTGAGTTCGCCCGCCATCGCCGCGAACGGGGTTATCTACGTTGGGTCCAATGACGGGTACCTATACGCCCTCGACAGCGCAGGACGCCTCCTGTGGCGCCTTCTTCTCGGGGGTTGGGTGACATCCTCGCCTACGATCGGCGCCGACGGCACCGTGTACGTGGGTGCGTGGTCCGGCAGCATCTGGGCCATAGAGCAGGCACCGGCGATGCGCGAGCAGTGCTATCTGCCACTGGTCCTCCGGAGTGGAACTGGTTCTTCTTCGGAGGTTGGCCGACCTGCCCGCTTCGAAGGGAGGCCAACGCCTGGACCTACTCTCGTGCCGAAGAAGCCTGCTGAGGATAGGTAGGGACCCCGTGGCGTCCTCCTGCCAGGAAGGTGGCTGCTCCGTCAGGGGTTGCGCAACGGATTGAGGCTCGTGTCTGAGCCTCACCCCTGGCCACGCTCTCGCACGGCCGGGTAGACAATAAGGGCAGCGGTGCTTATGGGCGGCAAAGTCGCTCACCAGCGCCGCGCACGGGGCATGCCCCCTAATGTGTCTCACAGAAGTCTTGCAAGCTGGCGTTCGAGTGGGTGGTGGCCGTGCCGATCCGCCTCACCACCTGGTCGGGCTGTTGGGCCGGGCGGGTAAAGAACTGCTTGGCAGCCGCATTCGGAGCCCCCAGCGAGCGGAAGAAGTGGTTGTGCGTCACCTCCAGCCGCAACCAGCGCCACAAGTGCTCCTGGAGGTTCAGCTTGGGCGCATAGCTCGGTAAGGGAACCAAGACAACCTGCGGGCGCTCTGCCAACCAAGCCCGCGTGCTTTTGGACTTGTAGATGCTTGCTCCATCCACGATCAGAAAGATCAGGTCAGCTTCGGGATAGGCGGGGATGATGTCACGGTCGACGAACTGCTGGAAGTCGGCGCTGCGCTTGTGCGCCGTGAGGGCGAAATGGGTCTGGCCAGTCCGACTGTTGACCGCGCCGAACATCACCTGCTTGCGATTGTCGCCGGGCGTCTCGAGCTCCCAGGGGACCCCTACGGCTGCCCACACTCGGGTGCGGGTTGGATTCAGGGCCAACTCGGCCTGGTCCAAGTCCAGCACCGCCACCGTCGGCTCGTCGGTCGCCCGGATCATCTCCGCCTTTACCCTTTTGGGTCGTACTGGGGATCGCGGCTGTGAACAACTGGCGTCGGCTGCTTGAGACGAATGCCGTGCTGATGCAGGAGCACGCGGACCCGTTCCGCACTCAAAGTGATGCCGGTCTGCTGGGCCAGATAGCCCGCGAGCAGAGGGCAGGTCCAGACCGACTGCTCCAGACCGTACCAGCGCGGGTCATGACGGACCGTCTCAACCAGAAGGTTCTCGTAGGTCTCATCCCAACGAGGAGGGCGACCAGAGCCCCAGACGATGGCCAGGCCCTGGACGCCAGTGGCTTCAAACCGGTCCAGCCAGCGGTGCACGGTTGCGTCGTCCACGTCCAGCAACTCGGCGATCTTGGGTACCCGCCAGCCGTCTGCAGAAAGCAGGATGGCCTGGCACCGATGGACAAGGCGAACATCCTTGCTGTTCTTGAAGGCGTCGGTCAACTTGGCATGCTCATCGGCAGTGAGTGGCCGAACGAATCTCGCGCGCATGAGGGGCTCCGTCTAGGCACGCGGGTCACACGTGCCGACACAGTCTACCCCCTATGCCGCATTCCGCAAAACATCGATGGGTCACATTAGGTCAGCGGTGGGCGATGAGCACCTCTTCATCGGGCAGCGGGGCCGGGGATTGACTGCCCGAGCAGTTCAAAGCCTGGTAAACAAGTACAATGTTGGGACGGGCTACACGATGTGACACCACACGTCCTGCGGCACACCTTCGCTAAGAACTTCCTGGATGCAGGCGAAAACCTGGTGACGGTTGCGACGCCGATGGCTCATACCCGACTCGACACCACGGCCGTCAACATCCGCCCGAATACCCAGGATCTGGAGAAAGTAGTAGAGAGATTGGCAGGAACGGAGTGAAGGGGAGTTCTTCCTCTTGCCGCTAACTCCCCGCAGGGCGTCACGTGTTACGACCAACGCTCCTCACTTGCCCGGATGCAGGAATCCTCAAATCAAGATGTAACCCATGTGTTACCGAAATGTTACGCGCGTCCGGTGGAGTTTGTGCCCCAGATGGTAGTATAATGAGCACAGTGGGTCAGTTGGTCATCATAGTTCAGCGTAATCAGGCGCCACCAGACGGTCTCGATCGGGTTATGCTCGTGCCCAGCATAGGCTCGCAACCAAAGCGGTTCGACCGTGGGACGTGCCTCCAGCCATGCCCCAACGACCTTGGGGCCGTGGATGCTGGCATTGCGGAACACACGCAGAACGGGCCGCCCGGGATAGGGCTGGGCCAACTGCTCCAAGAAGGCGATGAACTCGATCGCTCGCTTGCGGTCAAAGATGCGGTAGAACTGGCGCCCGGTGCGCGGTTGCAGGGCAGCAAACACGGCTCGCTTGCGGTTCGTGCCTGCCGTGGGCACACGCACTTGCTGTCCGCAGTGCATCCACATGGCCCGCAGCACCGGCAGCAGGCGCACATTGCACTCGTCGCCGAACAAGATGGCCGCATTTTTCGGAGCGTGCAGCAGCCGCTGCGCCAGGATCAGAGGGTTGGCAGCCGCGTCTGCGAAGCTCGTGGCGCGGTCGATGCCGGCGATACTTCAGCGTCAGCAATGCTCGTCTGATGGTGGCGTGGCTCAGCTGCACACCGAAAGTAGTCTCCACGTGCGCACACAACGTCACCACGGTCCAGAAGGTGAACAGGTATCCGAAGGCCGAGGGCGGCGTCTCGATATGCTGGCGGATAAGGCTCTGGGCGACCGCGTCCGCCTTCCGCGGCCGCCCCGGCCTAGGGCGGTCACGCAGCCCCGGCACCCCCTCCGCCTCAAAGCGCGCAATCCAATAGCGTACCGTCGCCTCGTCACAGTCGAAGATCTCGGCGATCCGAGGCACCGTGTAGCCTCGGCTCGACAGCAAGACCATGTGAATGCGCTCGCTCACGCGACCCACCTCCCGGCGGGCCAAGAGCCTCAGTTCTCGGCGCTCCCTGTCGCTCAGCTTCCTGACATACACCACCTGGCAAGCTCCTCTCCAGCGCCGAGAGCATACTCGATCTGTTGGAAATGTGCAAGGAACTTATGCTCACTTACTTAGTGTGAAGCCGCGGGGTGATGCGCTGGCAACAGAGTTGCAGAGTAGAGGCT
>JAIMBM010000463.1 GCA_023511475.1 Anaerolineae bacterium | reverse complement strand
CTTTGGGGGGTGGCGGGCGGGGGGGCCCTGGTGCTGCTAGGGGGGGTTTGGTTGGGGGGTGGGGCGCGCGGGGCCCGCGACGCGACTTCAATCGCTGGCTTCGTTAGAGCACAGCAGGCGCCGAACACTCACACAAGCCCCTATTGGGCCAACAGAAGGTAGAACCGAGCCATCCCGGCCCGTGCGCTCGCAGAAGACACCCCCCTGGGCTACGGCGGTTGTGGCCGCCACAACTATGCACTCTACCTTGATAGTTTTCAAGCGTGACCACAATCCCTAAAAGGCGGGCTTGACAATCTTTGCATTCCATGCTATATTGTTGAAAGACTGGTGAGAATCATTCAGATCGGCCGACGTCCAGCGGCCTGCCTCGGTATCCAGCGGAGGACGACATGGCACACGCAGCGCGCGCCGAGCGCGGATGGACCGCCCCTTTCTTCGCCATCTGGGCCGGGCAGGCCGCTTCCCTCTTTGGCTCCAGCCTCGCCGGCTTTGCGCTGATCTGGTGGCTCACGCAGAGTACCGGCTCCGCAACCGTGCTGGCGACCGCCAGCATAGCCGGCATGCTGCCGGGCATCCTCCTCGGCCCCTTCGCTGGGGCACTGGTCGACCGCTGGAACCGTCGCGTGATCATGATCGTGGCGGATGCCTTTGTCGCAGCCGTCTCGGCCTGGCTGGCTGTCATGTTCCTGACCGGCGCCGCTCGTCCCTGGCACGTCTATGTGATCATGCTCGCGCGCTCCCTCGGCGGTGCTTTTCACTGGCCGGCGATGGCCGCATCGACCTCGCTCATGGTGCCGAAGGAGCACCTCTCACGGGTGGCCGGGCTGAACCAGACCCTTTTCGGTGCGATGAACATCGTCGCGCCGCCGATTGGAGCCTTCCTTCTCGCCGTGCTGCCAATACACGGCATCCTGGGCATCGACGTGGCCACGGCCCTGATTGCCGTGGCGTCCCTGCTTTTCGTGGCCATCCCTCAGCCGGCACGAGCGAGGGTCTCGATGCAGCAGACGACGGTGTTCCGCGACGTGGCCGAAGGACTGCGCTATGTATCGGCCTGGCGCGGACTCTGCCTGGTGCTGGTCATGGCGACCGCTGTCAACCTGCTGATGGCGCCAGCCGCCAGCCTGATTCCCCTCCTTGTGAGCAGGCATTTCGGCGGCGGTGCCGTCGAGCTGGGCGCGATGAACTCGAGCTGGGGCATCGGCATCGTGGTCGGGGGGCTGGTGCTCAGCACCTGGGGCGGGTTCCGCCGACGCATCGTGACAACCCTTACCGGCCTGGCCTCCATGGGGCTGGCCTTTGGTGCCATCGCGGCGGTGCCGGCACGCGCCTTCCCGGCGGCAGTCGTCCTCTCCGCCCTGGGTGGCGTGGCCAATCCGATCACCAACGGACCCATGGATGCCATGCTCCAGGCGAACGTCGCGCCGGAGATCCAGGGACGTGTCTTTACGCTTGTCAGCACCTTCTGCCAGATCGCTCAGCCCCTCGGCCTCGCCATCGCCGGTCCCCTCACCGACCTGCTCGGTGTGCGCATCTGGTTTGCGATCGGTGGCCTCAGCTGCGTTGTTATGAGCCTCGTCGGCTTTGCCACACCGGCCGTCCTCAATATTGAGGCCGGCCGCGAGGGGCACCGTCCGGCTTCGGAGCCGACCGGAGAGGCTGCCTCCTGAGCGCGCAGGAGCCTGCGCCACCGCTAGCTTCCCACCAGCTCGATCTGTTGGAGGACAGGTCCCTGCAGCAGCCACCACAGGAGCAGGATGGGCAGCCCGTAGAGGGTGAGGACCAGCCAGGCGCCCGCCGCGGCCAGGGGGGCACCGGCAAGCTGTGACCTCCGGGCCACCAGCTGCAGCGAGAGCGGCAGGAGCTCGCTGCGCTCCAGGGCCACGAGCGGCCACACCAGCGACTGCCCGGCCACGATGAGCGCCACCATGCCAGCGAGGGCTACAGCCGGACCAGATCCGCGGATGGCCATCCGGAGGAGGTCCGCACCCTGCCGGCCCGCAGCGCGGGCTGCCTCCCACGCCTCCTCTCTCCCCGCAAAGTGCAGCCGAAAGACGTACAGCCCGGCTGCCCCGGCGAGCAGCGGCAGGCCTGCGCCCGGGAGCGTGTTCAGGAGCCTCGCCTCACGCGCTACATCGAACAGGCCGATTCCGATGGCCACCGGAGGCACAAAGCCGCTGCCCAACAGGCACAGATAGGCGATCCGGCTGCCCGCCCGCCCGAAGGGACGGACGAGCGTCAGCGACAGCGCCGCCAGATAGGCTGCGGGAAGCTGGACGAGGGCAACCGGGAGCACCGAGGCCGCCACGCCGTTCAGAAAGGCCGGGCCAGCTGCCAGGGCAGAGGCGGCACGCCCGATGGCACCCTCCTGATACAGGAATGCCTCACCCGCGCCCCACAGATACAGGCCCACGAGCGGAAGGACGAGGAGCGCCGCGGCGAGCACCGTCCCGATGCTCGCCAGTCGCGAGCCCTGCACCTCCTGCCGGGAGGATACCAGGCGCAGCCCCAGCCTCTCGCTCACCAGCCCAAAGGCCACACCGAGGGCCACGCCTGGCAGGAGAAGCAAGCTCGCGCCTGCCGCTCCCTGGCCCGGGCGCACCTCCCTAAACGCCAGTTGCAGGATACGCAGAGCGAACGTCGCCGCCCCGGCTGTAGAGATGCCGCTTGTGGCCACAAAGCTCAGCGAGAAGGCATTCAGCCCAGAGGCGACCGCCGCGATTCCCGCCAGGGCGAGCAGGCCACACACCACCCTGCACGAAGGCCGCCGCACCAGGAGGAGGGCCGTCGCCGTAAGGCACCCGCCAACACCCAGAAACGCGACACACTCGAGCGCCAGATGGGACGGGAGCGCCCCCGGGGAGGCCTCAGCGGCCAGCCAGCGGAGCGCCGGCACGCGGGGCAGCGCCACGCGCCAGAGGAGGCCAAGCCCGGCTGGCGCCGACAGCGCCAACCCCGCGCCAAGCACCATGCCAGCGAGCGTCCTCGCCCGCGCGCCGCTGCGGAGGGCCAGGCATCCCACCAGCGCGGGCGGGCCCAGCACTGCGACCAGCCTCACAAGGGCCACCAGCAGCGTGCACACGATGGCGGCCCCGAGCCCGGTCCTGTGCAGGAGCTCAGCATAGTTGGCAAGCCCTACAAAGCGACCCGCCCGCCCGAGGCCCCCGGTCTGCAGGCTCAGCGCCACGGTGCGCACGGCTGGCATCCACACCACCAGACCCCACAAAACGACAGTGGGGAGCAGAAGCAGGCTCCCCACCACCAGACGCGCTACCCGCCCGGCCTGCGCCGGCGGGACGATCCACGCTCTCTTCTCCACAGCGACAAGTATACGCCGGGGGCGAAATCCTGTCCAGACGTGCATTCACCGGGGTGCAGTGCAAGTCCCAGAGGGCTCGTCCGGCGACCCTGTCTCCGGCCCCTCCCCCTTACCCCCTTCAGGTTGAGGGGCGGACAGGTCGCCCCACGGGCGTGGCCGAGACACTCGAGGGGCGGTGCCCCATCCCCCGGGGCATTCCCCTCGAGTTTGGCCTTTTGGCGGTTATGGTAAAGCCCTGCGGCATCGTGCGCCCGGGAAGGCCCCACACCTAGGG
>JAIMBM010000462.1 GCA_023511475.1 Anaerolineae bacterium | reverse complement strand
AGCGCCGTGCGCGCCCCCTTGCGCTCCAGCAGCGCGTTGATCACCACCGTCGATCCGTGGATCAGGAACTCGACCGCCGGCCAGAGGACCCCGGCTGCCGCCACCGCCTGCAAAATTCCTTCCGCCCGGCCCTCCGGCGTGGGGGGGGGCGTTCCCGCCCCCCCCCCCCCCGGCCGGGGGGGGCCGGGCCCCCCCCCCCCGGGGGCGGGGGCACCGGGGGTAGGGGGCTCTCATCCGCAGCACAGATGAGCCTGCCTCCAACCTGATCCACAGCGCCGGCCGTCGGCTGGGCTATCACCCTGCCCACTCCGACATCGCCGGGGAGTGTCCCCGATGTGTGACGCTCCCGCCCCCATCGGTTGCCTCCATGGCCCGCCGGTGCTAGAATGGAAAAAGGCCGCTCCGCCCGTGGCACGCGCCGTGCCGGGGAGCCGCAGGCGGCCACCCCAGGTCCCTTCTGGCAGCCCGAAGGAGGCGCGTATGGATGATCGCCAGTTGCGGGCCCTGCACGACGCAGTCCGGCCCATCCTGCAGCGCACCTGCCCGACGGCAGCGCAGAGCAAGGTGCGGATCACGCCCGCAGCCCTCGACCAGATCGGGTGGGGTATCGTCCTCGCCTACGTTGTGAACGTCAGCGATCGCCCGCCCGCTGGAATGCCGCCGCAGGCGCGCAGCGGCGAGGGGAGCCTGCGGGAGGAGGAGGTCCGCTCTGCCGTAGAGGTCCTCAGGCGCGCCGAGGTCAGGCCCCGGCTGGAGCCGGAGGAGGGACGCCTCGTCCGCTTTGCGGCCGCGGCGCGTCGAATCCTCGAGGCAAACGGGTGGGCTCCACAGCGGGCGGCCCAGGCGGTCGATGAGGCCGCCAGCCGCCTGCAGCAAGTCCGCGGCTAGCCGCGCCCGGGTCCGGCGGGCTGGGCCGGCGGCAAGGAGTCGTGACGTTGGCTGAGCGGGTACCTGACCTTCCCCGGGGGGTCGCCGTCCTCGGTGCGGGAGCTATCGGCTCGCTGATCGCTGCGCGGCTGCTCCGCGGCAAGGTGCCCGTAACCCTTGTCGATAGCCCCGAGGTAGCGCAGACCATCCGCGAGCAGGGTCTGGTCTACGAGCGGCCGCTCCGCCCCACCGTTGTCCTCCGCGACCTCGAGGCCGTATCCCGATGGGAGGAGCTGGACCGCACCGAGGTCGCCAACATCGGCCTGGTCATCAGCACGGCCCGGGGCGGTGACACGGCCACGGCGATCGCGAGCCTCGACAGACATGTCCCTCCGGAGGTACCGCTGCTCCTGCTGCAGGAGGGCATCGGCGGAACCGAGGGCGCCCGCGACCATGCGGACGGGCGGCCCCTCCTGGCCGGGGCAGTCACTCTGGCGGCCCGTCAGCCCGGGCCTGGAGTTGTGTGCGGGATGGGAGGGCGCGGAGGCCTCGCCGTGGCTTCGGTGACGGCCTCCGAGCCCCTTCTGCACTGGGCCGCGGGCCTGTTAGCGGGCAGCGGCCTGCGCACCCGCGTCTACAGGGACCACCGCGCGATGGCCTGGTCCAGCCTGGTGCTCGGACTGCCAGGCAACGCCGTTCCGGCCATTGTAGGCCTGCCGCCGCAGCAGGTCCTCGCCGATGCAGCGTTCTGCCGCCTGGAGATAGCCGCGCTTCGCGAGGCGCTGGCGGTGATGCGTGCCCTCTCCATTACCCCCGTCGGGCTGCCCGGCTTTCCGGTGCCCGCCATGGCGTGGGGGGTAACTCGCCTGCCCCTGAATATCCTTCGCCGGCTGCTTCCGCGCCTCGTGAGGGGCAGAGGGGAGCAGGATCGCTCTTCCCTGCGGATCGAGCTGGAGGGGGGTGCGCTGGAGACTGGGGTCGAGTACCTGAACGGTGCCGTCGTGCGGGCCGGGCTGGCGCTGGGGGTGCCTGTGCCAGCCAACGCGCTGATCTACCGCACCCTGACCGCCATGGCGCAGGGTACCATCCCACGCGATGCCTACACACGGAACCCCTACGGCCTCCTCGCGCCAACCCGCTAAGCAGATGCCCAACGAAACGTGACCACTGAGGCAAGGCAGGAGACGACGCCATGCAACAGGAACAGACGCGGCCTTGTCTACTGGAGGTATCTTCGAGGTGCGGGCGCGCCGTCGCGTGTCTCGCCTCCGCGATGACCATCGGCCGGGCAGACTATGCCCTCGCAACGGCCCTCGGCGCCATGGCGCTGATCGCCTTCGGGCGCACGCTGGCGCCGGACATCCTCTACGGCGATAGCGCCGAGTTCCAGGCCCTCGCCTACACGCTGGGCATGACCCACTCGACCGGCTATCCGACCTATCTCCTTCTGGCGCGCGTTCTGGGCTTTATTCCCCTCGGCTCGCCAGCGTGGCGGGTCAGCCTGCTCTCGGCGCTCTCTGCGGCGGTAGCGGTCGGTGCCGTCTACCTTCTCGCGCGGCACCTGACCCGTAGTCGCGTCGGCGCGCTCCTTGGGGGCGTGGCGCTGGCCCTTTCCCACACCTTCTGGTCGCAGGCCATCATCGCCGAGGTGTACACGCCGGCGATGGCCTTCCTGGCGGTGATCATCCTGCTCCTTTGGCGCTGGAGGCAGGCTCCGGAGCGGAGGTCGGGGGTGCTGCTGGCCGCCGGGCTGCTCGCGGGGATCGGCCTGGGCGTGCACGCCTCGGTCGCGCTCATCCTGCCTTCGGCCGCGCTGCTGGTGGCCTGGGTCCTCCGGCCGGGCCCGGTGGCAGGCTGTGTGCGGCGGCGCTTGCTGGCCCTGGGAGCGCTGGGGTTGGCCGTCGGCACGGGCCTCTTCGTGCTGAACTTCTACCTGATGGAGCTGCGCGACTCGCCCACCGGCTTTTCGCGGGTGGTGATGTACCCGTCGCGCTCCATTTGGGGCCTTACGGCGCGCGATATGGATAGCCCCCTGGAGCGGATGCTGCTCATCGCGCTGGGGCGGCAGTGGCGGAGCGCGATGTTTCCCGGGGGCTGGTCTTTTCTGCAGGAGGCGCTAAAGCGCTACCTGGCCCACCTTCCCGCCGAGTTCCCGCCGGCCACGCTGCTCCTGGCGCTGGTCGGAATGGCTGCGGCGCTGGTCACAGCGCCCGAGCTGGGCGCGTTCCTGCTGGTGAGCCTGATCACCATGCTGGCGTTTATCCTCAACTATGAGCCGCCAGACAAGGTGCTCTTCTACCTGCCGACCTATCTGCCGATCGCAGTTGCTGCCGGGGGCGGGGCGGGCGTGATACTGGAGCTCGCCTACCGCGGCCTCTCAGCGCCGGGGCGGCGCGCGTGGCTGGCACTGTACCTCGTACCGGCACTGCTCCTTGGCGTATGGGTCGCGGGTCCCCTGGCGAGCTCCCGCTGGCAGGCGCTGCGGGCTGGTGCCGGGACCTTTGTGGGCGAAAGCTACCCCTACCCCCTGCGCGACCTGGCCGAGCCGCGGCGGGTTGCGGCGCAACGGCTACAGGGGATTCCACAGGGCGCCATCCTGGTGTTGGACTGGCGCACGCTCTACGCGGCCTGCTACCTCGCCCATGTCGAGCAGGGGCGGACCGATCTGAGGTTCATCGAGGCCACGCCCTACGGCGGCTCGGGCGGGCTGGCGCAGAGCCTGATCTGATGGGGATTT
>JAIMBM010000461.1 GCA_023511475.1 Anaerolineae bacterium | reverse complement strand
AATCACCTCCTCGTCCGTAGCATCGAGCCGGCCGTAGCGGATGTTGTCCATCACCGTGCCCGAGAAGACAAAGTTCTCCTGGAGCACCACCCCCATCTGGCTCCGCAGGGAAGCCATCTGCACGTCGCGCACGTCGTACCCGTCGACGAGCACCGCGCCCTCCGTCACGTCGTAGAGGCGGCCGACCAGGCTGGCAATGGTCGTCTTGCCGGCGCCGGTCGGGCCGACGATGGCGAGCGTCTCCCCGGGCTCGATGCGCAGGTTGACGTCGTGCAGCACCGGTTCTCCCGGCAGATAGGCAAAGCTGACGTTGCGGAACTCGATCCGGCCCTGCAGGCGGGGGAGGGCGGTCGCACCGGGCCTGTCCTCGATGGCCGCAGGCGTGTCGAGGAGCTGGAAGATGCGCTCGCTGCCGGCCATGGCCGAGAGCAGGCTGTTGTAGAGCTGGCTGAGGTCGCGGATCGGCATGAAAAAGCGCGTCAGGTAGCTGAGGAAGGCAAAGATGATGCCGACGGTCATCTCGCCCCGGAGCGCGAGCGCCCCACCAACGCCCACGATGATGGCCGTGCCGATGGAGCTGAGCACGTCCACCGTCGGGAAGAAGGAGGAGGCCACTGCCGCGGCGCCCACGTTCGCATCCCGGTTCTCCCGGTTGAGCTGGTCAAAGCGCTCCTGATTAACCCGCTCCCGGGCGAAGGACTGAACCACGCGTACGCTGGAGATGCTCTCCTGGAGGTCGGCGCTCACCGCGCCAATCTTTTGCCGGGTGAGGCGGTAGGCCTTGCGTGCTCGCCGCGCAAAGATGATGGTGGAGGCGACCATGAACGGCAGCACGGTGAAGCTGAGGAGCGCGAGGCGGACGTTGAGGAGCAGCATCGCGGCGACGATGCCCACTAGCGTGAACAGGTCGAGAGGCAGGCTCGACAGCCCCATGCTGAACAGCTGGTTGAGGGTGTCGACGTCGTTGACGAGCCGGGACATGGTATCGCCCGCTTCCTGCCGGTCAAAGAAGCTGAGCGACAGCCGCTGCACGTGATCAAAGATCTGGTCACGCAGGCGGGCAAGGACCCGTTGCCCGATCCAGCCCATCAGGTAGAGCTGCGCCCCGAAGCAGGCCCCGCCAGCGAGGTAGGTCCCGAGCGTCAGCAGGAGCACCCGGTCCAGCCCTGCCAGATCCCCCGAGGCGATGTGGTTGTCGATGGCGACTTTGATCAGGTACGGTCCGAGGAGCGACATGGCCGTGCTGATCACGACAAGCAGGAGGCCGAGGGCGATTCGGCCCGCAAATGGCCGCAGGTAGGCGAGCAGGCGGCGCAGGAGCCGCGGGTCGTATCTGCCGTGCTCGTCACCGTAAGCCGAAAACCTCATGTGGAACATCCAAGGCCCTCCTGTCAGCAGGCGGGGGCAGGCGCCTGGCTCGGAGCCTGCCGCCCTTTCCTGTCCTGGTCCGGCCCGGGAGCCCTGGCCTCCGATGGGCCAGCCTCAGCCGCTGGCTGTGAACCCTGCCGCAGTTGCAGGTCGTAGATCTCGGCATAGATGCCACTCTCGCGGATCAGCTCCTCGTGCGTGCCGCGGGCCACAAGCCGGCCCCGGTCGAGGACGAGGATCAGGTCCGCATGGCGCACGGTGCTCAGCCGCTGGGCAATCACAAAGCTTGTCCTGCCCTTCATGAGGGTACGCAGCGCCTGCTGGATCTGATACTCGGTCTCAACGTCCACGCTGGAAGTAGAGTCGTCGAGGATGAGGATCCTCGGGTCGAGGAGCAGGGCGCGGGCGATGGCGATGCGCTGCCGCTGGCCGCCGGATAGGGTCACGCCCCGCTCTCCTACCGGCGTATCGTAGCCCTGCGGGAAGGACATGATAAAGTCGTGAGCGTGCGCAGCTTTGGCGACGGCGATGATGTCGTCGAGGCTGGCGTCGGGCACGCCGAAGGCGATATTCTCGCGGATCGTGCCCCCGAACAGCATGCTCTCCTGCAGCACTATGCCGATCTGTCGGCGCAGGCTTTCGAGGGTGACATCGCGCACATCGTAGCCGTCGATGGTGACGCGCCCCTCGGTGGCGTCATAGAAGCGCGGGATGAGGTTGATGATTGTCGTCTTGCCGGAGCCCGTCGCTCCAAGCAGAGCGACGACCTGCCCGGGCTCGGCGACAAAGGAAACGCCGTCCAGCACCTTCTGCCCGCTGAAATAAGCGAAGGAGACATTCTCGAAGGCGACCCGCCCTTTGATAGGGGGCAGCGGCCGGGCATGGGGAGCGTCGCTGATCTCAAGGGGGGCGTCGAGGATCTCGAACACACGCTGCGCGGAGGCGGAGGCGCGCGTCGCAAGCCCGAGGAGCGGACCGAGCATGCGCAGCGGCATGAGGAGCAGCAACAGGTAGGTGTTGAAGGCGACGAGCTGCCCGAGGGAAAGCTGGCCGGCGGCGACCTGCCGGCCCCCGTACCACAGGATGAAGAGCGTCCCAAGCCCCGAGAGGGTGTTCATGATGGGAAACACGGTGGCAAAGGCCCGGCTGGCGCGAAGGTTCTGCGCGAAAAGGGTCAGGTTCTGCTGCCCGAAGCGCTGCCGCTCGAAGGGCTCTCGCGCAAAGGCTTTCACCACCCTCACCCCGACCAGGTTCTCCTGCAGGATTGTGTTGAGCCTGGCCAGCTCCTGCTGGATGCCCATGAAGATGGGATGGACCTTTCTGCTGAACCTGACGACGACCACGAGGAGCAGTGGCGTGATGCTCAGCGAGAGGAGCGCCAGGCGCCAGTCGGTCACAAAGAGGATGGCCGAGGTCCCCAGGGTCATGACGACCGTATTGGTGAGCTGAAGCAGGCCCATCCCACAGAAAAAGCGTACCGTCTCGACGTCGCTGGTGGCCCGGGTCATGAGTTGGCCGGTCTGGGTGCGGTCGTGGTAGCTGAAGGAGAGGCGCTGAATCTTGTCGTAGAGGGCGTTGCGCAGGTCAAAGGCCACGCCCTGCGATGCACGCTCGGAGAGATAGCCCTGCAGGAAGGCGAAGACCGCCCGCACGCAGGCGACCGCCACAATGCCGAGGGCGATCCACAGGAGCAGGGTGACTCTCCCCGAGCCTATGCCCAGGTCGATGGCATAGCGCACCAGGCTGGGCATCACCAGGTTCGAGGCGGTCACGACCACCAGCGAGACGTAGGCCCCGACGGCCGAACGCCAGTGGCGGCGCAGATACCTCGGCAGACGCAACAGAGAGCGCATGGGACCTCCGGATGGCCTGGACGGACCGTGCTCCCGCCGTGCCTGTGGCCCGGACACGCGCAGGGCATGATTGTGCCCGCGCCCGCAAAGACCTGCCGGTCGCGCCGACTCCGGCCGCCCCCGGCAGATGCCCTGCACGCTCACCGGGGGAGGCCGCGGGTAGTCCCTCGTGCCCCGGCCCGGCGAGGCTTCTATTCCCGCTCCAGGAATGCCGATATCGCGTGTGCGACCGCCTCCGGGCACTCCAGGGGCAGCATGTGCCCGGCCGCCGGGATCAGCTCCAGCCTCGCCTTGGACAGCCCCTCCTTAAGGGCGGTGACGTACCTCGGTGGCGTCAGACGGTCCTCCGCCCCGCAGAGGACGAGCGCCGGCGCACGGACCTCACC
>JAIMBM010000460.1 GCA_023511475.1 Anaerolineae bacterium | reverse complement strand
GGGCGAGGACCTGAAAAGGCCAAACTCGAGCCCATAGAAAAAGGGCCCCCTCCCCCAGGTCGGCCTGCGGACCGACTTGGGGGAGGGGGCATCGGGGGTGGGGGTATCTGCATCAGCAGTACAGACAACCCTGCCCCGAAGGTGGACTACACCCGGGGAGGTAGGGTGTAGCTCACTCGGGCAGTCTCATCTGTGCTGCACTCCTGCGCTAGTGCGAAGCGCAGGGGGTGCAGAAAACCTGGACCCCCGCGCTAGGCGAGGCGTGCGCCGGGCAGGGGTGGCCCGCCGGCGTAAACCTCCTGCACCTCGATTGCGCCTCCACCCAGCCAGCGCCCCTTGGCCTGGTAGGAGATGGCGTCAGTAGTGAGGACGTTGACGGCGACCTGTGTGCCCGGTGCGGGCATACGGCGGCCTGCCCGGCAGACGAGCCCGCGCTCCCCAGCCGGCTGGAGCGAGAGGAGCGGGACGACGGAGGGGTAGCCATCGTCGCCTAGCCAAGCCAGCACCTTCAGGGCGGCCATGCGCCCAAACTCGCGTCGGGCGGGCAGCGGGACGGCCGCTCCGCCCGCCGTGGCCCGAGCTATACGGCCAGCAGCCAGGCGGGCGAGCAAGAAATCCCGCGCCACTGCCAGCCTGCTGAGGCCAAAGCTCTCTCCGACAGCGCGCACCGAGATGATGCCGGCGTCGCGGATGCCCGTGTAGGCGTTGTAGCGCAAGAGTGGGCTCGCCATCTGCTGGTCATAGTAGGGCCCGCTGCGCTCAAAGGCCCGGAAATCCCCGGTTAGCACCCAGCCGCTCAGATCCTGGGTCATAACCAGTATCCCTACCCGCGGGTCTTCGCGCAGGTTGCGGATGCTCTTGCGCAGCAAAAAGTTGCCGAAGAAGAGCGTATCCGGCTGGTCATCGGCAGGCAGCAGCGAGACTACCGGCACCACGTTCGGCATCCCCGCCACGCTGCGCGTGGCCAGGAACTTGGGCGTCATCGCCCCCCTCAGTGCATCCAGCAAGCCAGGTGTCTGCTCCAGCAGGGACATGGTTCCCTCCTAGCTGCGTGCTTGTAAGTTCAGCCCTCCCTTGTCGCACCGGACCAACGGGCGACGGGGACGATGTCGGCGGCGGCCTGCCAGGCGGCCTGCATCTCGCTGAGCGTCATGAGCGGCACGTTCTCCAGGGCATAGGGGCGGCCGAGGCGGTGGTATTTCGGTCGACCCAGGTTCGTGTAGGCCAGCAGGTCCCATCGTTCGACGGTTGGCAGGTGGCGCCGGATGAACTCGCCCATGGCGCGGATGTTGTGGAGGTCCGCGGTGTAGCCGGGAATGACTGGCGTGCGTATCCACAGGGCCGCGCCGCGCTCGGCCAAGCTGCGGGCGTTGGCCAGGATCCGCTCGTTCGGCACGCCCGTGGCGGCCTGGTGCCGGTCAGAATCCATCACCTTGAGATCGTAGAGCACCAGGTCGACCCAGGGCAGAACCCGCTCGTAGCGCTCCCAGGGCAGCGCGCCACAGGTATCGAGCGCCACATGCAGCCCTGCCTCCTTGCAGCGGGGCAGCAGCGCAGCCAGAAAGTCGGCCTGCAACAGGGGCTCGCCGCCGCTAAAGGTTACGCCCCCGCCCGAGGTCTCGTAGAAAACCTGGTCCTTGCAGACCTCTGCCAACAGCTCCTGCACGCTCCAGCGGCGGCCAATGACCTCCAGTGCGCCAGCCGGGCAGGCGGCCGCGCATGCCCCGCAGCCGTCACAGATGGCTCGCTCGATGCGCATGCCGGCGGGGGTAAGCTCCAGGGCGCCCTTCGGGCAGGCGGAGAGGCACTCGCGCGCTGCGATACAGCGCACGTCGTACCACACGAGGTCGGCGTCCGGGTCCAGGCCCTCGGGGTTATGGCACCACGCACAGCGCAGGGGGCAGCCCTTCAGGAACACCGTCGTGCGGATGCCTGGGCCATCCTCCGTGCTAAAGCGCTGGACATTGAACGTCATGCCGGTAGGGGTCACCTGTCGCCTCTCTAACACAGGCGAGTCGCCTCGCAGGATACAGGGCAAGGTCGAGCGTAGTTGGCCAGAGGGTGCAGCGGGAGCATGGTGATCTTGGCCCTCGGTGCCTTCCGTGGCTCGGACCGCCCCTCCGAAGCTAGAGCTGGTGCGACTCGCGCGCGATGATCTCATCCTGGATCTCTTTGCCCAGGCCGATGAAGTAGGCGTTGTAGCCGGTCACGCGCACCAGGAGGTTGCGATACTCTTCGGGGCGTTTCTGGGCCTCACGCAGGGTAGCCGCATCGACGACGTTGACCTGCAGGCAGGTCCCGCCAACCCTGCCGTAGGCTCGAAGCAGGGCGGCGAGCTTGGCCCGCGATTCCGGGTTTCGAAGCAGGCTTGGGCTAAAGCTCATGGTGTGGCTGGCACCATTGGGTGCAGTCTCCAGCCCTAGCCGGCCGACGCTCTTGATCACGGCCGTCGGGCCCTGCCGGTCGGCGCCGTTGACCGGGCAGACGGCGTTGGAGAGGAACTGGCCTCGCCGTCGCCCGTCGGGGGTAGCGGCCGTGGTGGGCGCGTAGGCTATCCAGTAGTTCCAGGACAGATAGCCGCCCCGGTAGCGCTTGCCGGTAGGCGAGGTGTAGCGGAACACCTCCTCAGTCCAGGTCCGGCTCAGCTCGCGGGCCAGGTCATCGGCGTAAGGATCATCGTTCCCATACTTGGGGGCCTTGTTCAGGAGCATCTGCCGCAGGGGCTCGTCGTGCTCAAAGTTGGTGCGGAGGGCCTGCAGCAGTCGGTCCCAGGTCACCGCGCCTTCCTCGTAGACCAGCTTTCTCACCGCGGCCAGGCTGTCGGCTGCAGTAGCCAGGGCGATGCCCTCGACGGTCAAAAAGTTGTAGCGTGCACCGCCCGCGGCCGAGTCGCGGCCGCTCTCGAGGCAGCCGCCGACCAGCGCGCTCAGGTAGGGCACCGGCTCCCAGCGCGCACGACCGACATCAGCCATGTCGTTAACGCGCACGATCCAGCGCACCAGGCTCTTGAGCTGCGCCTGGCAGGCCGCCATGAACTGGTCAAAGGAGGCAAAGGTGCGCGGGTCGCCGGTGCGGGGGCCAAGCTGCCTGCCGGTCGCCATGTCGCGCCCGTCATTGAGGGCAAGCTCGACGGCCTTGGCCAGGTTCAGGTTGACATCCACGGTTCCCGAACGGTCGTCGCCGGCCAGGGTGTTCTCCAGGCAGCCCACGGGGGCGTAATCCCAGAGGCGCTCCTTCGGGAGACCCTGCCACTCCAGGCCGCGCATGGAGTTCTCGTCGAAGTTCATGAGAAAGGGCGAGCCCTGGGCGCGGGAGATCATCTCCGCCACCCGTCGCAGCAGGGGTTCCGGCGTCCCGGCGTGCAGGCGGATGTTTGGCTTGGGCTCCAGCATGTTCATCTCCTCGATGACCTCGAGGATCAGCCAGGTGAGCTCGTTGGAGGCGTCGCTTCCGTCCGCGTTTATCCCCCCGATGGTGATGAGCTGCCCGAAGCCGGAGTTGATACCCTGGTTGTTCATCACCCGGCACTGGAAGTCATAGGCGTAATTGTGCTTTATCCAATAGCACTGGAGCAGTTCCTTAGCCCGCTCGCGCGTGAGCCTCCCGGCC
>JAIMBM010000459.1 GCA_023511475.1 Anaerolineae bacterium | reverse complement strand
CTCTTGTAGCCTGCGGCCCGCCCATCGGCCTACGCGACAAGACTGGGGGCACCCTCGAGGTAGTGAGGCGACGAGCGTTGGCCCGGAGGGGGATGCGGGCGTCGACGCTCTCCTCCTCTGAGCTGCCTTGGGCGCGGGGCCCACAACTGCCAGGCCGCTGCACACGCACTAAGCCATCGGGTGCCCTCCGCGCGGCCTGCGTCAAGGTCTACCAAGCTAATCGATTACACGCAATAACAATGGAGCGGCTGCGAGAGCACTATTCCTTAGGACGAAAGGCGCTCCACGCGCTGCCTGCGCCAAGTCTGGCGCGTGTAGCTGTGGCATCCTACTGGGCGCCAGGGCTCACATGGGCAGCGGGAGCTGCGCAGCAGCACCTGGACGCTCTCCTGGATGCTCTTTGAATAGCAGGCGTCGGCTCTGGTAGTAGCCGGAGCGGCTCCGAGAGTATGGGTCCTGCAATTCCTGCAGGGTCAACTATCTGGACGGAAAGAACCCCATCGAGATGCGCCGCCAATGGCGGTATCGGCTGTTCGGGTTTCGCATGCGGTCCGGGTCGACAAGCTCCTCCGCCAACGGCAACAGCAGGGACGCGATCTCACAGCAGCCGTCCTTGACGTTCCGAGCATCCAGGCAGTGTGTCAGTCCGCCGAGCAGTAGATCGCAGAGCTGCATGAAGTGGCTGTCCTGGGGGAACCGGGTTTCTTTGTGATGATCTGAGTCGATGAATTCGATCTGGCGTGGCACGAAACTAATCCCAGGCTCGTCCGAGTCGAGGCGCCAGATAGCGTGCCACTCGAACAGGTCGTCGTGGTGCAACTCGCTCACGTCGTGGAAGACGTGGGAGACAGTAACCGATGTCTCGGGGAAGTGGAACTTGACCATACCCGCCACCGCCGCCCGGAAAAAGCGGTTGTATATGCGATGTTCCTGGTCCCTGCCTACGCCGAACGCTCCCCGCTGCAGGTTTTCCAGATTCAGGCCTAGCAGGTCGAAATGGAACACCCGTCTGTTGTCGGACAGCACCCGTTCGAGCCACAGCTTTGCCAGAGCTGTCTTGCTGTTGTAGCAGTAGGCGAAGGAGTAGTTGCGCAGTTCAGAAAAGTGCACTTCGCCCCAGTAGCCGGCACGCTCGCGATCGTCGAGCAGCGACTTCAGGGCGTCGCCATAGCTCTGCTCGGGGATGGCCAGCAGCCCGATGTACGTCCAGTGCTCGCCAAGCCGGTTGCGACAGGGTCTGACCTCGTCGGCGTAGAAACGCACGACGGTCTCACACGGAGCAAGTGCGCCATCCAGCAGCGACAACTGCACGCCCATCTCGTGCCTTCCACTTATGGGTCAGTCGCGCATCGAATGCCGGCGTTCGCACGGAGTGAAGCAAGCAAGGTAGCCTCCATGATACTACGAGCGCTCGACTAGCGCGACCTCTCTTGGCGTCAGACCGAATATCCGGTATACCTGGCGGTTCAGGTCGTACTCCAGGCTCGTTGCCTGCACCGCCCCGCTGGGAAGGGTCAGCAGTTGCCGGACAAGAGCCTCGATTGCCCGGCGCTGAGTCCTTGGGGCGTCCGGTACCGGGATCTGGGCGACATGCTGAGAGAAGAAGCGCAGGAACCCGCCCCGCACACTCGCGCTGATGTGACGATAGAAGAACTCGCTGGTTCTTGCATTTAGGATGCCGACCAGGTAGAGGTCACCACTGCCAATGAAATACACCGTGTTACTGCCGTAGAGGCCGCGCGCGTCCAATGCGAACTGGCAGCCGGAGCCCATGTCAGGATAGAGTATCTTCGGACCGGCGAAAAGGGGGTAGATCCCCATCTGCGGCTGCTGAAGCTCATACCAGGCGTGGCTGCCGCTTGTGGCCCGCGCCTCCAGTTGCTTCCGATAGGGCTCGAGGTGGGCGCGAATCGCGGGGTAGCGGTCGATGTCGATACCATGGTACGTGAAGATCACGTACAGGCCGGCCCACTCCACCCGCCAGCGCTTCACGTCCCGGCCGCGAAGCCAGGGCTTGATCACCTCGGCGCTGCGCGGGTCCTCTGCCATCAGCCTGTCCCGCGTGGCCTCGTCGATGACAAAGGCCTCGTTGAGGCCGGTCTTGATCCCCATGTAGAATTGACCTTGCACTGCTTCCGCCAGGGGCCGCCCCGCGGCGCGCAGCTTTTCCATCAGGCGCAGCATCTCCTGGCGCTGCAATGCCCACTCGCCGCGGCCGATGTACACCTGCGGCAGGCTCCAGCCCTCGGCGTGCACCTCTTCGGGCAGCCGGCCGATAGCGCCGGGGCTCCGCACAGGGAGGACAAGGGGCGCCGTGTCGCACGTCGGCTTTGCCTTGCGCGTGACCACGATGGCGGGGTAAGCCGTCGCCTCGAACACGGGCAGGTCGCCAAAGTCGATCACGCGCTGCAGGGTTGTCTGCTCGCTCAGCAGCGCCCGCAGCCCCGCGCCGTACCGCGCGCGCATGAACTTGTTGGACGAGATGTAGGCGAGCACCCCGCCCGGGCGGAGCAGCTCCAGCCCGCGGGCGTAGAAGTAAACGTACAGGTCGGCGCGCCCGTCATAGACCTCCCGGTAGGCCGCCTTCAACGCCGCCTTCTGCTCCTTGATCAGCTCCATGCGCACGTAGGGTGGGTTGGCGATGACGATGTCAAAGCCGCCCTTCTCCCGAAAGACCGGGAAATAGTGCAAGCGATACAGGAAGAAGGGCAGTGCCTCGCCCCGGCGGAGGCGGGCCTCGAGGTCGCTCAGCCGAGCGGCGTCCGCCGCCAGCCGCTCCAGCTCCCTCTTCTCCTCCTGCATGCCCTGCCAGTTCACGACCGCGCCCCGGTTCACCAGCACCTTGCGCCGGCTCTCCATGTGCGCCAGGCGCTCCCTCAGGTTGACCAGGACGATCTCCCTCTCCTGCACCTGGATGCGCGCCCGCAGCTCTGGCCGCTCCTCCGGGCCTGCGGCGAAAAAGCGCTCTTTGAGCCGGCCCAGCTCGGCAATGGCCTGCTCGGTTGCGCCCAGCCCCAGGCTCCCCTGGGCACCTTCCGCCGCCTCTGCAGCCAGGATGGGCTGGCCGTCTACGGTCTCCATGAGGGAGTCGCCCACCATCAGCTTGTAGTCCAGGTTGGGGAGCGGCTCGACCTGGCTGCGCTCCAGGTCGACCACCAGGGAGAGCCACAGCCGGAGCTTGGCGATCTCGATGGCCTCGGGCTTGATGTCCACGCCGTAAAGGCAGTCGCGGATAAAGTCGCGCTTCCACCGGGCGACCTGCGCGCTCGAGCGGGGCACCTCGACGTTCCGGGCCCGGTAGCAGGCCCGCTTCAGGGCCACCAGCTCGTGCAGGTCCACGGGCAGGCGATCCTCGCGCCCCACAAAGAAGCGCAGGCGGGGGTGGAACCAGTCGGGGAAGCGGCGGGTGAGTAGCTCGATGCCCTCGCCCAGGTGCTGCTCGGAGAAATAGCGGGCGGGCATCGCTCCGCCTGCGCCCGAGCTCGAGGAGATGACGAGGGCGATGCGCTCGTCGAGCGCGGCAGCGATGAGCGATTGTTTGCCGTTGCGAGAGTGCCCCGTCAGGGCGATGCGCAGGCGATCGGCCTGTGGCACCGTGCCCAAATAGTC
>JAIMBM010000046.1 GCA_023511475.1 Anaerolineae bacterium | reverse complement strand
CCATTATCAAGTATAACGCTTTCGAAACGGTGCGTAAGAAGGGCTTTCCGCTCATTTATCCGCGATATTCCGACGCGAACCGAACGCCTTACGACCGTTTAACAAATGGTTAACGTTTGCTTTACAATTTTCCGACATAATGAGAGAAAATAGGGGTACGCTTGTCTAGGCGCAATATTGGGGGTCTGGATCATGTCGGCAAGCCGAAAATATATCAACCGGGATTTGAGCTGGCTGGAGTTCAACCGGCGGGTGTTGGAGGAGGCCCGCGATCCGAGCGTGCCGATGCTCGAACGGCTGAAATTCCTGGCGATTTTCAGCTCGAACCTGGACGAGTTTTTCATGGTGCGGGTGGGGAATACGCAGCAGAAGGTCCAGTCGCGGATTCCCACAGGCAGCGGCGCGGATCAGATGCCGCCGGCGGTGCAACTGGAACAGATTCGCCAGCGGGTGCGCGAACTGGTGGCCGAGCAGTACCGCTGCCTGCAGGAAGAGGTGCTGCCGGTCTTGCGCGAGCGCGGCATCGTCGTGACCAACACGCCCGAGGCCACCACTGCTTCGGTGGCCGAGCACACTGTAGGCCTGTTGCTGACCGTGGCCCGGCGGATCACCCTGGCGGATAGGGGCCTGCGCGCCGGGAACTGGGGAGTGCGCGGGCGCTGTCTGGGAATTGACCTGGCGGGTCGGACGCTTGGCGTGGTTGGCTTTGGCCGCATCGGCCGGCGCGTCGCCACCATCTGCCATGACGGACTGGGGATGAGGGTGGTATACCATGACCTTCAGCCGCCTCCGACCGGGTGGGACTGGGCGCAACGCCTGCCGCTGGATGGGGTGCTCTCCTCAGCCGATGCCATCACCCTGCACGTGCCACTGACCCCGGCAACCCGCCATCTGATCGGGCGGCGGGAGCTGGCGCTCCTCAAGCCGGCGGCCATCCTGGTCAATGTCTCGCGCGGGCCCGTGGTAGATGAGCAGGCACTGATAGAGGCCCTGCGACAGGGAAGGCTCGCTGGGGCAGCGCTCGATGTCTTCGAGAAGGAGCCTGTGCCAGGGGTCCACCCCCTGTGCGAGTTCGACAACGTTGTCCTGACGCCACACATCGCCTCGGCTACCGGCGAGACGTTGCGCCGTATGGCTCTGGAGGCAACCGAAGAGGTGCTGGCCGTCCTGGAGGGCAGGGAGCCGCGGTATCGGGTGGTCTGAGGAACGCTCTGGTGGGTTCGTCGGGGAGGAAGAGATGCTGCGGGAGAACAGGGTCAAGCGGGCTCTGCAGAAGGGCGGGACGGTGTTCGGCACCATGGTGCAGGAGATGCGCACCCCCTCAGTGGCACAGGCACTCGCGACCGCCGGGCTCGACTTCCTGATGATCGATCTGGAGCACGGCGCCTTCAACCTGGAGACGGTCGCCGACATCTGCCAGGTTGCGAGGCTCGCGGGCATCGTGCCGCTGGTGCGCGTGAGCGACCACGGCTACCCCTGGCTGGCACGGCCGCTGGATATCGGCGCGATGGGGCTGATGGTGCCGCGCATCGAGTCGCGGGCCCAGGTCGAGGAGATGGTGCGGATGGTCAAGTATCCGCCAGTCGGACGGCGCGGCTGCGCGGTCACGCTGCGGCAGACCGAGTTCAACCGCGTGTCGGTGCCGGAGTGGCTCTCCTGGGCCAACGCCGAGACG
Source organism: Anaerolineae bacterium (assembly GCA_023511475.1). GTDB lineage: Bacteria > Chloroflexota > Anaerolineae > SpSt-313 > SpSt-313 > SpSt-313. Next base: position 10,005 of record JAIMBM010000046.1, on the reverse strand, counting down.
CTCTTCATCGCCCAGATCGAGGAAAAGTCGGCCATCGAAGAGATAGAGGCCATTGTCAGCGTACCCGGAGTCGACGTGGCCCTGATCGGGCCGAACGATCTCTCGATCTCTTTGGGGGTGCCGGGAGAGATCCACCACCCCGCCATGCAGGCCGCAATGGCGCGGGTGGTGGAGGCGGCAGCGAAGCATGGCGTGGCCTCCGGGCTGCACACCGCCGACCTCTCGACGCTGCGCGCCTGGCAGGGCAAGGGAATGCGTTTTCTGATGTACAGCAACGAGATCGGCCTGATGCGGCAGGCAGCCGGGCAGGCCGCTCAGACGATCCGCGGCTCGCACTTTGACGCTGCAGGTCCTGAAAGGGTATAATCGTACTGGCCTCACCCGCAACTGCCGGCCGCAACGGTGCGGCTCGTTTCCCAAGGGCGGGAAAGGAGATGTCGAGGTGCCTACCCGATACGCCTTCTTCGAGGGAGCAATCGTCCCCATCGAGCAGGCCCGGGTCAGCATCATGACCCATAGCTTCAACTATGGGACAGGTTGCTTCGAGGGCCTGCGGGGCTACTGGAACGAGGAGGAGCAACAGCTCTTCGTGTTCCGGATGCCCGAGCACTACCAGCGCCTGCACCGGTCGTGCCGCATCATCCACTGCAAGCTTGGCTACACTGTAGAAGAACTGTGCAACATAACCGTCGATCTCCTGCGCCACGAGGGCTTTCACGAGGACTGCTACATCCGCCCCATCGTGTACAAGGCCGATCTCGGCATCGGCGTGCGCCTCCACAACCTGCGGGACGCGTTCGCCATCTTCTGCACTCCCTTTGGCCGATACGTGGAGCAGGAGGAAAACTGCCACGCCTGCGTCTCCTCGTGGCGACGCCTCGATGACAACGCAATTCCGCCCCGGGGCAAGATCATCGGCGCCTATGTCAACTCGGCGCTATGCAAGACGGATGCGGCGCTCTCGGGCTTTGATGAGGCGATCGTGCTCACCGAGGACGGACACGTCTCCGAAGGCAGCGCCGAGAACCTCTTCCTCGTGCGCTATGGGCGGCTGGTGACGCCCGGTGTGAACGAGAACATCCTGGAGGGCATCACCCGGGCCACCCTCATGGAGCTGGCCCGAACCGAGCTGGGGATCGACGCCGAGGTGCGCTCGATAGACCGCACCGAGCTGTACCAGGCCGATGAGGTGTTCTTCTGCGGCACGGGAATGCAGGTCGTAGCGGTGACTCAGATCGACCACAGGCCGATCGGCAGCGGCCGCATGGGGCCGGTCACGCAAAAGCTCCGGGACCTCTACTACGACGTGGTCCGCGGACGCGTGCCGCAGTATCGAAAGTGGTGCACGGCCGTCTACTAGAAGGCTGAAGGAGCGGGATGGACTGGCGCCCCAGGAAGCTGGTTGGTCTTCTGTGGGGTCTTGGCCTGCTGGCTGCCCTGGCGTGGACTGACTACTCGCTGCTACGTGGAGCGGCGGGGGCACCTGTAAGCCTGGCCCTCTTCGGGCGGCTCCTGGTCGCAGCCGCCGCCCTGGTGTTGACACTGTTTGTTGCCTACTCGCTGTGCGGCTTGGCCAGCCTGGCCTATCGGATCGAGCGGAACGGGATCATCATACGCTGGGCGGCCGGCGAGGAAGTGGTGCCGATGCCCGAGATCGTAGCGGTCGAGCCCCTCCGCGCCGCCAGCCGCAGGCTGGCTGGCGGCATAGGCTGGCCGGGCTGCCGCTTCGGGCAAGGGCGGCTCGAGGGCGTCGGCCGCGTGCAGCTCTATGCGACGCAGGCAAGCCGTGCCCTGCTCATCAGGACCCGCGAGCGCTCCTATGTGATCACGCCGGCCAACGTGGACGGCTTTATGTCGGACTACCACACACGCCGGCTGCTCGGCCCAATCGCGCGGTGGAAAGCCGGGAAGCGGGTGCCGGCGGTGTTGGACCCGAGCATCCGGCACGACCGCCTCGCAGGATGGCTCGGCCTCGCAGGCCTGCTGGTGAACCTGGGGTTGTTCGGATTTGTGGCCGCCCGGTACCCGCAGTTGGCACCGCGCATCGTGCTCTCCTTCGATCCGCGCGGGCTGGCCGACCGCATCGGTGCCAGCACGGAGGTTTTCCTGCTGCCAGGCATCGGCCTGGCGATCCTCCTGGTGAACGCCATCCTGGCAGCTCTGGTGCACAGACGGGAGCGAATCCTCGCGCTCCTGCTCCTGTGCAACACCCTGGTGGTTCAGGCGCTGGCCTGGATCGCAGCCCGGCGCCTCGTGCTGTGAACCATACCCCTGGCGAGCGAGGGCTCGCAAAGGTCCCTGCCCCCATGGTACCTGCGACCTTCCAGTGGTGACCCCTGGTCTCGATGCCCGGCGGATTTGTGTCTACCTATCCAGGCCAAGGAGCATGGCCTGCACCCGCGAAGGGAAGGAGGGGACCCCATGCGCCTGGAGATCGTACGCAGCAAGCGCCGGAAAAAGACCGTGGCGGCGCGGATCGTGGGCGACGTGCTGCAGGTTCGCGCGCCCGCGGACCTCTCTGAGGGCGAGCTGAGCGAGGTCATCAGCCGGTTGCGTCCCAGGCTCGAGCGCGAGCGCGACCGGCGCCTTGCGGCCTGCAGTCACGAGCTGGAGGCACGGGCCAGGTTTCTAAACAAGCGGTTCTTCGGCGGGTCCCTACCCGTCGGACGCGTCCTGTACGTCAGCAACCAGCTCCGACGTTTCGGGAGCTGCAGCCCCTGGAATGCCGAGATCCGCATCTCTGAGCGCGTCGCCGCAATGCCGCGCTGGGTGCGGGACTACGTCCTGATCCACGAGATGGCGCACCTCCTCGAACCCAATCACTCCCGCCGATTCTGGGAGCTGGTGCGCCGCTATCCCTACACCGAGCGGGCGAGGGCCTTCCTGTTGGGTGTGGCGACCGGCGAGGCCATCGGGCGGCGCCTGCGCACGTAGCTGGCAGAAAACCGGCATCGATTGCAGTCAGGGCCTTCTCCCATCAGCACCCCGCACGGGGGCGCCAGAGCCTTCAGAGGCCGCGCGCCGGGCTCAGCCCGAGCCACGCCCGGAGACGGTCCAACAGCTCGATCCACCAGGGCCGGCGCACGACCGGGTGTCTGTCCAGCGGATCAAGGATGCCATCGCCATTCGAGTCGCGCCAGCCGAGGTGCCCCCGGGTATATTCACACATCGCCCAGGTGTTGTGGCTCATGATGCAGGGGACGTGGGTCGGGGCGCATAGCTGACAGTTGCCGTTCTCGACCTGCAGGAAGCCAAAGCGCTCGCGGCAGTCACACTTGCTCTCGGCATACTCGTCTGCAGCCCCAAAGATGTGACAGGCCTCGTGGGCGGTCACCCGGTCCATATCGTCGATGCCCCAGCCGTCCATGTCAAAGCCGAGGACCACGCGAGGCTTGAAGGCGTAGGCAAAGTGCCACAGCGGGAAGCGGGTGATGAATATGACAAACGACCAGTCGGTACCGAGCGCAATGCGGCGATCCCTCACGAACTGCTCGAGGCCCGCCCACGATGCCGGGTAGCCGAGCTGGGCCATGGCCGCATCCCGCCAGGTGTCCTCACTGAAGGCCGGGTCGCGCGAGGGGTCGGCATCGACCCGCACGCGACGGACCTCGTAGAACCAGGTGACATTGGCCTTCGGCTCCACAGAGGCCAGCCAGCCCAGGCCATCCTGCACCTCGGCCACGACGGTATCCTGCTCCATGGCCGTGAACGTATAGGCCGGAGCCTCCCCCTCCACCAGAATCAGATTGACGGCGACCTTGCCGATGAGGTAAGCGCTCGTATCGTCTGCTCCGCCCGGGCCACCCTCGACAGAGGCCGCGTCCCTCCCTCTGGCTTCAACACCCGGGGGCGGCTGTACCGGCCCCTCGGCCGCATAGCCGGGCGCGCCCCAGGACTTGCCCTCCCCCGGCCGGCCAGACTTGAGGGCGCGCAAAGCGGCCGAGAACCCCCGGTTCCACGCCCGCACGGCGCGAATCGCCTCGGGCCCGAGCGAGGCGACCTCTGAGAGCTCGAGGCGCTTCCGGTGCAGCGAGCGGACGTTCGCGAGCGCCTTGACCTGATCCTCGACCTCGGGCGGGATATTGCCGATAAGCACACGAGGCGGGTGGACATGGAGGACGCGCCCCCCGAGGCGCTCGATCTCCTGCACCAGGGTGAGGGCGGCCTGGACGGTCTCGGCATCCAGGATGACGAGGGCGTTCTGGCCGGCAGAAGGATTGCGCACGTGGACCTCCTTGCCGCGTGGGTGACCCTACGTAGCTGCCGACGACCGGCAGATTGTCAGGAGGCGGGGAAGCGCCGTCACCGCCGGGAGGACCGCATCGGCCAGGGCGGCCAGACGGTCGGCACCGTTGAGGCCGGTTGTCACACCGATGCAGGCGGCGACGCCAGCAGCCCGGCCCATCTGAAGGTCAGCGGGGCTATCGCCAACGACGATGGCTTCCTCTGGTCGGCACGCCAGGCGCTGACAGGCCGCCAGGACCATGTCCGGCGCCGGCTTGCCGCGGGAGACGTCCTCGGCTCCGATGCAGGCTGCAAAGTGCTGGCCGATGCCCAGGGCGCTCAGTGATGCTTCAGTCCGCCAGCGTCGATCTGTTGTGGCGATGGCCAGCTTGAGACCGCGGGCGCTGAGGTCGGCAAGCAACTCCGGCACACCGGGCAAGAGCCGGGCGCCGTAGGGTGGGCTGCTCATCGCGTCGGCCCGGTCGTAGGCGGCCTGCGCGAGGGCGCGCGCCTCGTGCCATCCGTGGCCCAGCCGATACAGGAGCGCAGCGGCCACAAGCAACTCTTCATGGCGCGGCGCGGTGCAGAGGGGACCCTCTGGGTCGACCCATCTGCGCCCAAGGTCAACACCGACCGCCTCCTGCCACGCCTGCGCAGCCTCCGGGCCGACAACGGCCACCATCGCCTGAAAGCGGGACTCCGCGAGCTCGAACTGAATGCCCAGCAGGTCGACGAGCGTCCCGTCCTTGTCAAAGATGATCGCCCGGCACTCGGCCTGCCGGTCTGCCAGAGTCAGGAACATGGGGGTCACCTCCGCTTGCCTGCCAGGATCATTATAGCATAGGGCAACGCGGGGCTCAAAGGACTCTGAACCTCCGAGTGCTGCCCTTTTGACTCCACCGCGGCCAGCGGGTAGAATCCGCCGCCAGCCTACCCCTGGCAGGCACAGGAGGTTCCGCATGATCGAGGTTGAGCATCTGACCAAGCGCTATGGCGACCTGACAGCCATCGAGGATCTCAGCTTTACCGTCCACCAGGGCGAGATCCTCGGCTTTCTGGGGCCGAACGGCGCCGGCAAGACAACCACCATGCGCATCCTGAGCGGCTATATGCCGCCCTCGGCCGGCACGGCCCGCGTTGCGGGCTATGACCTCTCTGAGAGCTCGCTCGAGGTCCGCCGGCGGATCGGCTACCTCCCGGAGACGGTGCCTTTGTACCCCGAGATGACCGTCAGCGCGTACCTGGAGTACATGGCCGCGCTCCGGGGCGTTACCCGGCCGGACCGGGCTGCCCGCGACGCGATGGAGGCCTGTGGCATCGCCGACCGCCACGATACCCTGATCGGCAAGCTCTCCAAAGGTTACCGGCAGCGGGTCGGCCTTGCCCAGGCGCTGATCCACGACCCCGAGGTGTTGATCCTCGACGAGCCCACCATCGGCCTCGACCCCCGCCAGATCATCGAGGTCCGCAACCTGATCAAGAGCCTCGGCGGCAGGCGTACCATCATCCTGAGCACCCACATCCTGCCCGAGGCCAGCCAGGTCTGCGAGCGGGTCATGATCATCAACAAGGGCCGGCTTGTCGCTGAGGACACGCCCGAGCGTCTGACGGCCCGTCTGCGCGGTGCCCAACAGCTCGCCGTACAGGTCGCGCGCCCGGCGCGCGAGACCCTCTCCGTCCTCGAGAGCATCCCGGGAGTGCTGAGGGTCCACGAGCAGGAGATTGGCCGCTATGAGATCGAGTCGGCCCTCGACGGCGACCCGCGGCCCAGGATCGCTGAGGCCATCGTGCAGCACGGCTGGGGGCTTCTCGAGCTGCGGCCCGTCGGCATGAGCCTGGAGGAGATCTTCCTGACCCTGACGACGGAGGACGCCGCCGAGCCGGCGGGCCAGGCACCTGCACAGGCCGCGCCAGCGCCCCGCCGACAAGGAGGTAAAGCCCGATGAGGAACACGTGGCTAATCGCCAGGCGCGAGCTGGCAAGCTACTTCACGTCGCCCATCGCCTACGCCGTCACGGCTGTGTTCCTGGTGGTCGCAGGATACCTCTTCTGGGTCATCCTCTACTACTCGCGCGAAGCGACCATGCGCTATCTCTTCTACAATGTAACCACGCTGCTGCTGTTGGTCGGCCCGGCCCTGACCATGCGTCTGGTGGCAGAGGAGCGCCGTACCGGCACGATCGAGCTCCTGCTGACCTCACCCGTGCGCGATGGTGAGGTCATCGCCGGCAAGTTCCTCGCCGCCCTCGGGCTCTGGGCCCTGATGCTGGCCATGACCCTGGTCTATCCTTTGCTCCTCAAGCTCCTGGGCAATCCAGACCTTGGGCCCATCGCCTCCGGCTACCTGGGCCTCCTGCTGGCCGGAGGCGCGGTGCTCGCACTGGGGGTGATCGCCTCCACCGTCACCTCCAACCAGGTGATCGCCGCCCTGGTCGCCTTCGGGCTCAGCCTCCTTCTGTGGCTGACCGACGCACTGCAGGGCATCGCCAGCGGCACGCTGGGCAGCTTTTTCTCCTACCTCTCAATGTCGACGCACTTCTACGACTTTGCCAAGGGTGTCATCGACACCAAAGATGTGCTCTTCTTCCTGTCGCTGATCTTCGGAGCGCTCTTTGTGGCGACCCGGCTGCTGGAGGCCCGGAGGTGGAAGCTATGACCGCTCGTGTGCGCAGATACGCTCCGTTCCTGCTGACCGGCGGGGTCATCCTCCTGCTCTGGAGCCTGTTCTGGAGTCTGATCCATGGCCGGGCCGGCCTCGCCGGTGAGATTACCCTCATCGTCGGTCTGGCCGCCATCGCCGGATACGTGGCCCTCGAGCCACAGCGGGTCTGGATCGCCCTATCAGGCCGGGCGGCACGGCAGGGTGCCAACGCCATCGTGCTGACCCTCGCCGTCGTGGGCATCCTCGTCCTCGTGAACATCCTGGCAGCCCGGCACCACAAGCGCTTTGACCTCACCGCCGAGCGCCAGTTCTCGCTCTCGAAGCAGACCCTGCAGGTCCTCTCGAGCCTGAAGGAGCCGGTTACCGCTACGGCCTTTATGACAAGCCGGTACTATGGGCGGCAGCAGGTCGAGGACCTGCTGAAGGAGTATACCTATCACACCGACAAGCTCCGCTTCGAGGTTGTTGACCTCGAGCAGCGCCCCAGCCTGGCGCTGCAGCAGGGCGTGACCCGCGATGGCACGGTCGTCTTCCAGGCTGGCGACAGGCGACAGGAGACACTCGGCTATGACGAGCAGGCCTTCACCAGCGCCCTCGTCAAGGTGACGCGCGCCGAGGTAAAGACGGTGTACTTCCTCACCGGCCACCGCCAGCGTGACCCGGAGGATAGCGCCGAGGCAGGCTACCAGCAGATCGCCTCGGCGCTCGAGCGCGACAACTATCAGGTGCGGACCCTCAACCTCGCCATCACCGATACGGTGCCGGCCGACGCGGCCGTCCTGATCATCGCCGCGCCAACCGCCACGCCCACGGCCAGAGAGATCGACGCCATCAACGCGTACGTCGACCGCGGAGGTAGCCTCCTCATCCTCACCGACCCGACGAGTGATGTCACACTCGACTCCCTCCTGGAGCGCTGGGGCGTGAGCGTGCGGCCCGACGTGGTCATCGACCCGGCCAGCTCCTTCTTCGGCGATGTGGCCACGCCGCTCATCACGCGCTTCCCCTATCACGACATCACCAAGGACCTGCTCGGCCTGACCACCATCTTGCCGGTGTCCTCGTCCATCGCCCAGCAGGATCCCCTACCCGAGGGTGTCGAGGTCAGCCCCCTGGTCACCACAACGTCCGACAGCTGGGGGGAGACCGATCGCGAGGCCCGTCAGGTACGTCTGGACGAGGGCAAGGACACGCCCGGCCCGCTCAACCTTGCTGTTGCCGCGACGCGCAAGCTTCCGATCGAAGGCGACGAGACGGATCCGAAGCATGCCCGCCTCGTCCTCTTTGGCGATGCTGACCTGGTCGCTAACGACCTGCTCCGCTCCATACAGGGCGGTCTCGGGAACCAGGACCTGTTCCTGAACGCCGTGAGCTGGCTGGCAGAGGAAGAGAGCCTGATCTCGATCCGGCCTCAGTCGCCGACACCGCGCACCGTCTACCTGACCCCACCCCAGCTGCGCCTGGTTATGCTGACGGCCTTGATCTTCCTGCCCGGGGCGGTCGTGGCCGCCGGCATCTGGGTCTGGTGGCAGCGGCGCTAGGAGGTGGAAGATGAAGCCACGAACCACGCTGATGGTGGTAGCCGTCTTCCTCGCCTTGCTGGCTTATGTCTATTTCGGCGAGCTACATCGGCCGACGTCTGCTCCGGCCACCCCTACCCCCATACCGGTGTGGAGCCTCGAAGCCGATCAGATCGTGGGCCTGACGGTCCGCAGCGGGGAGAAGCAGACGCGGCTTGTCCGCAGTGGCGAAGGCGAATGGAGGCTGGAGGCACCCACACAGGAGCCGGCCCACGGGGAGCGCATCGACCGGGTGCTGAGCAACCTGGCCACCATGAGCCCCACCCGAAGCTTCACCGAGGTCGCCGGCCTTCTCGAGGAGTACGGCCTTGTGCAGCCCTCCCTCGAAGCCACGGTGCAGCTCGCCGATGGAAGCACGCAGACCCTCCGGGTCGGAGCCTCGAACCCGCAGCAGACGGCCTACTACGCGCAGGTCGAGGGGGCCGCGGGCGTCCACCTCCTGCCAGCCTGGCTTATCACCTCGCTGCGGGACCTGCTGGAACAGCCTCCGATCCGGCCGACTCCAACGCCAACGCTCACAGCCACGCCCACACCCGAGGCGACGGCAACTCCAGCGGCAACGCCATCCGGCTAGAGACAGTACGGGGCTCGCCGGAGACACTGCATCCGGCGAGCCCCGTCCATGTCACATGGCGCCGCCCACGCCCCAGTCCGTCAGTCCAGGATGAGGCGGGCCCTTCTGAAGCGTGCCCGGGCAGCCGCCACAAGCACGACGTCCACCGCGGCCAGGGCGACCATGGCCCCCAGCAGGGCGCCGGTGCTATCCGCCGCCTGGAGCCCGCGGCCGATAGCCTGCTGCCACGAGGCAGGCAACACACCCATGGCCAAGATGGGAACCCACACCACGAGCAGCGTTGCCATGCCCAGGGTCTGCTGCGCCTGCCGCACAGTAGAGGCGCGCAGTGACACAAGCACCCCCACGCCCGCCGCCAGCGCCGCCGTTAGCAGGCTGATCCCGACCCCGCCAACGATCAGGTGAGGCGGGTACATCACGAGCCTGCCCTCCCAGTGCGCCAGATTCACCGTGATGACGCCCAGGATCAGCGACGCCAGCGTCACTCCCCAGGCATACGCCACCCCTGCCAGCATCTTCCCGAGCAGGATGGCCGTGTCGGGAAGGCGTGAGGCCAGCAACGTCTCCAGAGTGTGCCTCTCTCGCTCACCCGCAAAGGAGTCGGCGATGATGTTGGTCACCAGCATGATGGGCACCCACGCCCAGGAGCCCAGGACAACCGGCGAGGTGACCCAGGCCGCCCCGGCCTGTAGCGGCAGGAACACGCCAAAGACGGCGACCATGAGCAGCACATTCAGCCAGCCGCGGCGCATGCCGGAGCGCTGAAGGAGAACCTCCTTCCACTCCTTCCACATGATCGTGAGGACGTCGGGGATCATCGCTCCTCCTCCATCAGGGTCAGGAAGACCTCCTCCAGGCTGGCCTTACCCTTCCGCACTTCCTCAACCTGCGCTCCCGCGCTGACCAGCAGGCTCACGAGCGGAGCCGTGTCGCCCTCGCCGCGCAGCTCCAAACCGTCAGCCGCC
>JAIMBM010000458.1 GCA_023511475.1 Anaerolineae bacterium | reverse complement strand
GGGGGTCGGCGGCGGGGAGGGGGAAAGGGGGAGGGGTCCGCGAACACAGGGGCGCTGGGGGCCATTGCGGCGGCTTCTGCGTGATGTTGGGGGGCGCGCGGCGAAAGGCCAAAGTCGAGCCGACAGAAAAGGCGCCCCCTCCCCCAAGTCGGTCCGCGAACCGACTTGGGGGAGGGGGCCACGGGGGTGGGGGTCCTGGCAGCAGCACGGATGAGCCTTGCCCGCAGGGTGAACTACGCCCGTCGAGTTGCGGCCGGTCGGCCGGGAGCCGTCCCCGGCCGACCGGGAAAACCGCTATCGGCGCTAAGGCACCACGTCCACGAGGTCAACCAGCCAGTCCTCACTGTTGTGGTGACGCCCGAAGGCGCCGGTGTCGGCGCGAAAGGCCAGTGTGAACCGCATCTCGTCGGACCGCTTGAGGAGCTTGAGGAGCAACCGGTTGGGACCCCGTCGCAGCGTAACCCGGTACGAGTTGTTGAACGGCGTCCACCAGGTCTGCTCGTCCTCTTCGGCGATGAGCTCGCCATTGACATAGAGCCGGAATCCGTCGCTGTTGCCAACGACAACGTAGGCCGGGCGCTCCTCTGGCGAGATGACGGTGCGCGCCAGGTAACAGCAGTAGGGCCCACGCAGGCCGATCAGGCGAGTCGGGTCGACCTCGTGCTCGTAGGAGGGGATCAAGGCGGGGCGTCCAAGCCTGGCCGACCAGGCGCGGTAGAGTGCGGCGACGTCTGCATCCGGCTCCGGGATGTAGCTTTGACGTAGCGACACAAAGTGCTGGTTGAACCGTCGCCCCACCTGCCGGGGATCGCTCTCATCGGGTACGGGGTCGTAGTAGACGCCAAGGAACTGCCACAACCCGGCGCCGGCTATGCCAAAGGTATAGTCGAGCGGTGGCCGGGAATCCAGGCGCGCGGTGAAGAGGTTCCGCATCGGCCAGAGGTTCGCAGCGCCCGGTGCATGGAGGGTGGCGTGAACGGTGCGCCGGGTGAGGTCCACGGTCGTCCTCTCCGGCACAATCACCCAGCCCTCAGGGCCCTCGATCCTCAAAGCCGTCTCGCGTGCAAGCTCGCCCTCCACGCGCACGACAACCGACACGCGGTCGCCCGGCGCCGCCGCCGGCAGCCCTGCATAGTCCACGCTGATGCGCGTCTGTGGCGGCCTTGCAGTCGGCGGGAGGGGTGCCATGGGCGGGGCGCCATCTATCTCGACGCCCGTCCTCGCCTGCGCCGCCAGCAGAACGCCCATACGCGCCGTGTCCCGTGCGAGGGCGGAGAGGGTCATCTCCGGCCGGCGATACTGGATGCCCATGACGAGCTGGTCGCCGACGGGCCCTCTGAGGTGCGCCGGAATGCGGCTGGCGCCAAGGATCTGGCCGATGAGCGCCCCGGCCGTTGCCAGGGTGCAGTCCGTATCATAGCCGCAGCGCAGCGCCGCAAGGAGCGTCTCCTGCAGGTCGTTCTTCCCGTACAGCAGGCCGAGGAAGGTGAAGGGGACGTTGATTTGCGAGTCGCAGGCCTCCGGCACACCCGCGAGGGCCATCAGGCGGTCGCGTGCATCGCGCAGGCTGAGCCCCTCGTCCCAGGCCTCGAAAGCAGCACGGGTCAGGAGCGCGATGGGCGAACCCTCTGGAAGATAGTGGAGAAACATGGCCGCGAGTCGGCGCACATCGGGCACAAAGAAGGCCATGGAAGCCATAGCGGCAAGCATCTGCTCGGCGCCGATCGATTGCTCCGTGTGATCGAGGCTGCCGTCCACCGCGGCGTAGCGGGCGGCGAGGTCTGGCGCGCCCGGAAAGACGTACCCCCAGATCTCGGAGCGGATCGGGCAGCCCATGCCCGTCTCCCAGAACTGGTTGGTGAAGCGGCCGGACATGGGCGGATGGATTCCCAGGCGCCAGTTGCGGCGAAAGATGCCGTACTCGTTAAAGGGGTACCAGCACCCCTCCAGCCAGGCGGCGGCCAGGTCGTCGGAGGTCAGGGCGAGCCCCTTCTCTTCCAGGACTTTCAGCCATAGGACCTGGAGGTCGAGGTCGTCGTTGGGAGGGATCTCTTTGGGGAACATATCCTCGGGAGCGATCTCGATCCAGCCCTTGTTCCCCTCAAAGCGGGTGCCGATGGCGCCGCCGATCGACTTGCCGATCCACCCGCCGAGTATCTGGTCGAGGTAGCGGTCGTACGAGATGCGCATGGGACGTTGCTCCTGCCAATGGCGGGTTGTATTCGGCGGGCACGTGAGCGCTGCGGGAAGGAAGGCGCCCCAGCGGAGGCGCTGTCGCCGTGCCGGGCCGTGTCCGGCGGAGGGGTGCCCGCGGGGACATGCCGCGCCGACCGCTGGAGGCCGCGTGCGACGCGTCGTTACCGTACCCCCGCCTTGAGCTGCAAGAAGGTGGTGATGTTCTCCCGCGTCAGGAGGCCGACCATCTGCTCGCCTTCGAGGACCGGAAGCTGGTTCACGCCATCCTGAGCCATCTCCTGGAGCGCTGCTACGAGGGGCCTGCCGGGTGTGGTGCTGCGGAGCGCCTCGCGAGGGACCATCGCCTCGCGGGCCGTCCGCATGGACCACTCCGCTGCCGGGAACCGCTGCACGTTGTGCACCGTCACGAGGCCGAGCAGCCGGCCGCCATCGATCACCGGCAGGCAGCGGCGCCCATAGGACAGGATGTATCGGTCGACGACCTCCTGAAGCGTCGTGTCTGGCGGGATGCCCTCGCAGCCGCGGGTCATCACCTGTGCGACGGTATGCCCTGCCAGCAGCATCCGGACCGCCGTCTGCCGGTAGCTGCTTTGGGCGGCATTGTCCAGGAACCAGCCGATGAAGGCGATCCACAGGCCGCTGGCCAGGCTGCCTGTCAGTGCCCGCCAGACTCCCAGCAGAATAAAGCCGTAGGCGATGACCTGCCCGACCCGACTCGCCCAGCGCGTCGCCCACTCCATGTTCTTGCTCTGCCACCAGAGCAGGGCGCGGAGGACCCGTCCTCCGTCCAGCGGGAACCCCGGGAGGAGGTTGAAGAGCCCCAGAGAGAGGTTGACGCCTCCGAGGTAGAGGAACAGCCCTCCCAGCGGCTGACTGAGGCGGTGTGTCAGGAGCCAGAGGATGCCAAGAACAATGCTCAGGGCGATGCTCGACAGTGGCCCCACAATCGCCATCAAGAGCTCGGTGCCGGGGCTCTCGGGCTCCTCGGCGATCTGGGAGACGCCGCCAAAGATGAACAGCACAATGTCGTGGACCGGGAGACCCCGCGCCCGCGCGACGACCGAGTGCGCCAGCTCGTGGAGGAGCACGGAGGCGAAGAAGAGCAGGCTTGCCGCCAACCCCAGTGTCCAGTGCACGAGTGGCGACCAGCGGGGATAGTGCTCCGGGAAGTAGCCGCCGGCCAGGCTCGTGGTCACGAGGACGAGCACAAGCAGCCAGCTCACATGCAGGCGCACGGGGATGCCGAAGAACCGGCCGAGGGTGAATGTGCCTGAAGTCATGGTGGCCTCTCTTGCCCGGCGAGTGGGTGAGGGCCGGCTCCCTCTCCAGACTCTGCCGCCCTGGTATTATACCAGAGCTGGCGGCAGACCCATAACCCCGGCCGAGGCTGGCTGTCGGCTCCCGCGGGCTGCACGGT
>JAIMBM010000457.1 GCA_023511475.1 Anaerolineae bacterium | reverse complement strand
GCGCGCCCCCGCCGCCAAACACCCCTCAGAAAAAGGGTCCCCTCCCCCAAGTCGGTACGTGGACCGACTTGGGGGAGGGGGCCACGGGGGTGGGGGTCGGCCTCACCATGGCGGAGTGCGCCATTCATCGAGGATTTGCCGGGTTCACTCCCCGGCTATTGCCAGCAGTCGCGTTCCGCAGTATGATAATCTTAGAGCACATCCCCGAGGAGTCGGTCGGTGCAAGGGCGGATTGCCCCCACGGTCGTGGTGGGCCTGGATGTCGGGACGAGCGGGGCGCGGGCGGTCGCCGTCGACGTCGGCGGTGACGTGCTCGCTGAGGGAACGGCGCCGCTGCTGGCGCACGGCCAACCCCTGCCGCCGGGCTGGTTCGAGCAAGAACCTTGCGCCTGGTGGCAGGCGGCCTGCGCGGCGCTGCGCGCCATGGCGGCTGGCCTGGGCGGCCGGGGCGTAGAGGCCATCGCTGTCAGCTCGACCTCCGGCACCGTGTGCCTGGTCTCCGCCGATGGCTCTCCCCTGGGCCCTGCCATTATGTACAGCGACATCCGCTCCGGTGCCGAGGCCATGGAAGCTCAGGCAGCCGGGCACGAGCTCGCCACCGCCCTCGGGTACCGCTTCTCTCCCTCCTTCGCCCTGCCCAAGCTCCTGTGGCTCGCCCGGCATCGGCCTGCCGACCTGGCCCGGGCCCGCTGGTTCCTGGCACCTGCAGACTATGTCGCCGGCTGCCTGAGCAGCGAGTGGGGGGTGACGGACTGGACGAACGCCCTCAAAGCAGGCTACGACCTGCTGGCCGGGCGCTGGCCCTCGTTCATCGCCGACCTCGGCCTTCCCCCGGAGCGCTTCCCGCGCGTCGTCGCCCCCGGAGAGCCGATCGGGCGCGTATCGGCCGGGGCTGCCGCTGAGACCGGCCTCCCCGCCGGCACACAGGTCCTCGCCGGGCTGACCGACGGCTGCGCGTCGCAGCTCTCGACCGCCACGGTCGCCCCCGGCGACTGGAACTCGACCCTGGGGACGACGCTGGTTGTCAAGGGCGTGAGCGACCGGCTGGTCTGTGATCCCGAGGGCCGCATCTACAGCCATCGGCACCCGGAGGGCCACTGGTTGCCCGGAGGCTCGAGCTCGACCGGAGGCGAGGTCATCGCCCGGCGCTTTCCCGCGACAGAGCTGGACCGTCTGAACCGGGCCGCGCTGGGCAGGGCGCCGACCGACCTCATCATCTACCCCCTGGTGCGGCGGGGCGAGCGTTTTCCGTTCCTGCATCCGGAGGCGGAGGGCTTTGCCCTGGGCGATAGCCCCGACGAAGAGACGCTCTACACTGCCTGCCTGGAGGGCGTAGGCTACCTGGAGCGGCTCTCCTATGAGGTGCTCGAACACATTGGCTTTGTCGTCGGAGATACGATCTATGCCGCAGGGGGTGCCAACCGGAGCCTGGCCTGGCTGCAGCTCCGTGCGGACATCACCGGGCGGCGGCTGGCCGTCCCCTGGACCTCGGGCGCGGCGATGGGTGCAGCGGTGCTCGCTGCCGCCCGGGTCTGGTACGGCAGCCTGACGGCGGCAGCCCGCAAGCTCGTGCGCATCGAGGGCGTCTTCGAGCCACGGCCCGAGCTGCGGGGCGCCTACGACGAGCGCTACGGCCGCTTTGTGGCCGCCCTGATGGAGCGGGGTTACCTCCGAGGGCCCCTGACCGGCCCGTTCGTGCGCGGTCGATGACAGATGAGTGTAATGAGCGTTTTCAAGGCCTGCGATATTCGTGGGGAGTACGGCAGAGAGCTTGATGAGGCCCTTGCCCGCCGGCTTGGCCAGGCGGTCGGGACGCGCCTTTCGGGCAAGACGGTCGTGGTCGGCGGGGACGTCCGCCTGAGCACGCCCTCCCTCAAGGCCGCCCTGATCGAGGGGCTCGTGGCGACGGGCTGCCATGTGCTCGACCTCGGCATCGTGCCGACGCCGGCCCTCGGCTTCGCCAGGGTTCGCCTCGGGGCTGAGGGCAGCGTCATGGTCACGGCATCCCACAACCCGGCCGGCCACAACGGCTTCAAGCTGATGCTGGGTGACCGCCCTCCCAGCGACGAGACGCTGCAGGCCATCGCCGCCGAGATAGAGGCCGGCACCTTCGCCCTCGGCGAAGGGTCCATCCGCCCTGTGGAGATCTTGCCGGAGTACGAGGCGAGCCTGGTGCGCCGCTTCGCGCCCGGCGGATCGCTGCGGCTGGTGGTAGACTGCGGAAACGGCTGCTACAGCGGCGTGGCGGTGAGGGTCCTCTCCCGGCTGGGCTACGCCGTCGAGGGACTCTTCTGCGAGCCGGACGGGCGCTTCCCCAACCGCTCTCCCAACCCGGCGCTGCCCGATAGCCTCCGGGCCCTGCGCGGGCGCGTCACCGCGTCGCAGGCTGACCTTGGGCTCGCCTTCGACGGCGATGGCGACCGCGTGGCCTTTGTGGATGCCCACGGTGTTCCAGCGGAGCCGGACCGGGTGGCGGTCCTCTTTGCCCGCTGGCTGCTGCGCGAGGGGCCCGGGGAGGTGATCTACGACATCAAGTCCTCCAGCGTGCTGCCTGAGGCAGTCGAGGAGGCCGGTGGCCGCGCCATCATGGAGAGGTCAGGGCACGCTTTCATCAAGACGACTCTGCTCGACCGCGGGGCGCTCTTTGGCGCTGAGATCAGCGGGCACTATTTCTTCCGGGAGCTGGGGGGAGATGACGCGCTCTTCGCCTCGTGCCTGCTCCTGCACATCCTGCAGGCCGAGGGCCGCGGGCTGGCGGAGCTCCTCGCCGACGTGCCGAGGCACCCCATCACGCCCGACATCCGGCTGCCCTGCCCGCCCGAGAAGGCCGATGCAATACTCGAGGACCTGCGCCGCGCGTTCTCGGACTATCCCGTCGGGCAGCTCGACGGCACGCGCATCGACTTTGGCGACGGTTGGGCGCTCGCTCGCCGCTCCGTGACCGAGGCCCTCATCACGCTCCGCTTTGAGGCGCACAGCCCGGCCCGCCTGGACCAGATTCAGGCGCTGGTGCGGGAGCGGGTGCCGGCCCTCGCCGCCATCTGGCGCAGCTGAGCTAGCCGTTGCCCCGGGTCGCCACGACGATCAGATCGGTGCTCGCCTGCGGGTCGAAGGGGCCGCCCCGATAGTCCCCGTAGAACCGGGCGCCGGCAAAGCCGGCCTGTGGCAGGAAGGCGGCCAGCTCCGCCTGCAGGATCGGGCGCAGCTCTGTAGCACCGACGCGGTAGCTCCACTGTCCGCCGCTGCGCTCGAGGGTGACCACGTTGAAGCTGAGCGTCGACTCGTGCCAGTCCATGAAGCGGAAAAAGAGCCACTCCCGCTCCCCCTCGCGGTGCACCTGCAGCGGCATAAAGCGCTCCCGATGGGTCCAAACGCGGTCATAGTTGCGGTTCTGCACTACGAGCAGGCCGCCCGGGCGGAGCACAGCGGCCAAGTCGGCGAGGGCGGCGTGTACCTCGGGGGCGCTCAGCAGGTGCGGGAGGCTGTTGCCGAGGCAGAGGACGGCGTCGAAGGGGCCCGGCAGCGCCTCTGCGAGGTGCCCAAACCCCGCTACCACAAACGGCACTTGCAGGCCGGCCTCGGCGGCGAGGGCCCGCGCCCGCGCAACCATCCCCTCACTC
>JAIMBM010000456.1 GCA_023511475.1 Anaerolineae bacterium | reverse complement strand
ATGGGGACAGGGGGAGGGGGTTCCCCGACGAGCCGGCGCAAAGCCGATCCCGATGGGCGGGGCTACCAGCAGCCTGCCTTCGTGCCATGCACCGAATGCGAGTCTGAACAACTACCCATCGCATTCAATTTGACTCCCGCTCCCAGGTGTGGTACCATAGCATCAACTGAATAGCCTGCACGGCGCTCTTATCCAGAGAGGTGGAGGGACCGGCCCTGTGAAGCCTCGGCAACCAGGCCATGCCCCCGGCAAGGAAGCGTGGGGTATGGCGTCTCGGTGCCAAGTCCGGCAGATGCGATCTGGAAGATGAGAGGCGAGTGCCAGCGATGAAGCTCACCCTCTCCTGCTTTCGGAGAGGGTTTTCGTTTCTCAGTGTCACGGCCTTTCGCATATCTGACGGCGAAGGGCCGTGTTGTTGTACGAGCCCCGGACTGCTCCATGCCTCACGGCCCCCTCGCCCCTCCAGCGCCAGGAAAGGGAACCTATGACGCAGCTACAGAGCGGCTTTTCAACCCGGGCAGTTCACGGGGGCGAGGCACGGCCCAATCCCTACCGGGCGGTGACGACCCCCATCGTCCAGACCTCAACCTATACCTTTGAGAGCACAGCCGATGTCCGCGCCTTCAAGGAGGCGCAGCAGTCGGGGGCCCCGCAGCGCCGCGGCGAGTACGGCCGCTACGGCAACCCTACCCAGTGGGCCGCGGAGGACAAGATCGCCGCGCTCGAAGGAGCTGAGGAGGCCCTCCTCTTCTCCAGCGGCATGAACGCGGTGACCACGGCCTTGCTTGCCTTGCTCTCGCCCGGCGATCACCTGATCGTCACGCAGGACCTCTACCGTAAGACGCGCCAGTTCTGCAACACCCTCCTGCAGCGGATGGGGATCGCCACGAGCTATGTTCCCGTCGGCGACTGTGCGGCGCTGGAGGCAGCCCTGCGCCCGCAGACGCGGCTGCTCTTCACCGAGCTGCCGACCAACCCCTACCTGCGGGTCGTAGACCTCGAACGCATCGCCGACCTCGTGCACGCGCGGGGCGCACGCCTGTTCGTTGACAGCACCTTTGCCACGCCGTACAATCTGCGCCCGCTGGAGCACGGCGCAGACTTGGTGGTGCACTCGGCCACCAAGTACCTCGGGGGCCACAACGATCTCCTGGCCGGGGTGCTGGTGGGCCCCTCGAGCCTTATCGGACCGCTGCGCGAGGTACAGGGCATGCTAGGGGGAGTGGTCGACCCCGGTTGCGCCTATCTCCTCCTGCGCGGGCTCAAGACCCTAGGGCTGCGCATGGAGCGGCACAACGAGAACGGGCTGCGTGTTGCGCGCTTTCTGGAGGGCCAGCCCGCCGTGGCGCACGTCTGGTATCCCGGGCTCCCAAGCCATCCGGACCATGCCATCGCCACGCGGCTGCTGCGGGGCTTTGGGGGCGTCGTGAGCTTTGAGGTCCGGGGCGGCATGGAGGGAGCGGCGGCCCTGATCGATGCGCTGCGCGTCCCCCTGATCGGCCCGAGCCTTGGAGGGGTCGAGAGCCTGGTCGAGCAGCCGGCGCTGATGTCGCACTATGAGCTGGACCCGGTCGAGCGGGCGGCCATCGGGGTCACCGACGGGCTGGTGCGCTATGCCGTGGGTATCGAGGACGCCGATGACCTCATCGCTGACCTCGAACAGGCGCTGGCAAAGGTGCTCGTCGGCAGCTGAGGTCCGGCCTGTCCGCCGGCCCGCTGCAACAGCCGTCATTGCGAGGCGGCGCAAGCCGCCGAAGCAATCTCCGCCCCGGCAGGGGGGATTGCTTCGCCAGCCCTGCGGGCTGGCTCGCAATGACACTACAGGTTGCGAGAAGGCTCCGGTCGACACGCCCGCCACTGCGCGGAGGGGCCGGGCCCGCCGGAACAGCCGTCATTGCGAGGCGGCGCAAGCCGCCGAAGCAATCTCTGCCCCGGCGGGGGATTGGGCCGGTGACCCGTGAGCTCGCGGACACGTACTCCAAATACACCAGGAGTTGACGAGTTGCGAATCCACTCGCAGGCTCTCAGGCAGATTGCGCGGCACGCCGCCGCCGAGTACCCAGCCGAGTGTTGCGGCCTCCTCGTCGGCAGGGGCGACGAGGTCCGCACGGCCTCCGCCGTGCGGAACCTGCTGGGCGGCGAGCGGTGCGACCGCTTCGAGCTGGACCCGGTCGGCCACGTTCAGGTCTGGGAGAGGGCCCATGCCAATGGCGAGGACGTCATCGGCTGCTACCACTCCCATCCCGATGGCCAGGCCCAGCCGTCGTCCATCGACCGGCGCCTCGCGCGGGGCTTTGGCGGCCCCTTCGGCTACCTCGTCGTCGCCGTCGATGGGGAGAGCGGGAGTTGCGAGGTCTTTGCCGGCCAGATTCAGGAGGATGGCGAGATCATCCCGGTGCCGCTCGAGGTCATCGAAGGCACCGATGCCTCCAGCGGCGGAGCCGGCAGCGGCTCGTGCGCCGCTGGAGCCGGAGGGGCCGCGGCAACGGCGTAGGGCCGCCCGGACAGTGTTACCTGGAGACGGGCCGTGTGGGGAAGGAGTTCGCGATGCCAGTGACCGTACGCATACCGCTGCCGCTGCGCCAGGCCGTAGAGGGGTTGAGCGAGGTCACCGTTGATGCCGCACAGGTCGGCGCCCTGCTTCAGGCGCTTGAGGAGCGCTTCCCGGCGCTGGCAGGGCGCCTTCGGGACGGCAGCGGCGGGCTGCCGCGCTTCCTGCGGGTCTATGTCAACGGGCAGGACGTCCAGCTCTTGCGCGCCGCCGAGACGCCGCTCGCCGATGGCGACGTCGTCGCGCTGCTCCCGCCGCTGGCAGGAGGTGACACGTGAGCGAGGAGCGATTGGAGCCGGGCCTGGAGCGCTATGCCCGGCAGATACTCTTCTCCGAGTTCGGCGTCGAGGGCCAGCGCGCGCTCCTGGGCGCCAGGGTCGTGCTCGTGGGCGTCGGCGCCCTGGGCAGCCACATCGCCGATAGCCTCGTGCGGGCGGGCGTCGGGCACCTCGTGCTCGCCGACCGCGACTATATCGAGCTGAACAACCTCCAGCGCCAGGCGCTCTACGACGAGGATGACATCGCCCAGGGCCTGCCCAAAGCCGAGGCGGCGGCGCGCAAGCTGCGCCGCATCAACTCGACGGTCACGGTCGAGCCGCGGGTCATGGACGTGAACTATTCCAACGTCGAGGCGCTGGTGCAGGGCGCCGACCTCGTGCTCGATGGCACCGACAACTTTGAGGCCCGGTACCTCCTGAACGACGTCTGCGTCAAGCACGGCATCCCCTGGGTCTATGGCGGCGTGCTCGGGAGCTATGGCATCACCATGACCATCCTCCCCGGCCGCACCCCTTGCCTGCGCTGCCTCTTCCCGGAGATGCCGCCGCCCGGCACCACACCGACCTGCGACGTCGCCGGCATCCTCGGGCCCGTCGTCAAGATCATCGGCGCGCTCGAGGCTGCCGAGGCGCTCAAGCTGCTCACCGGCCGGGGCAGGCTCAACCCCGGCCTGACGACCATCGACATCTGGCAGTATCACCTCGAGACGGTGCCGGTCGTCCGGGTCGAAGGAGCCTGCCCGACCTGCGCCGGGCGCAGGTTCGACTTTCTCGAGGCCACCGGCGGCACCAAGAC
>JAIMBM010000455.1 GCA_023511475.1 Anaerolineae bacterium | reverse complement strand
GCGCTCGACCGCCCGAAACCGCCCCAAAAGTAATGTTCCCCTCCCCCTGTCGGACGCGACGTGTCCGACAGGGGGAGGGGTCAGGGGAGGGGCCGGCAGCCTCCGCGAGGTGCTATGCAGGCTATGGGCGCCTACGCTCCCCCCAAGCCCCTTGTGGGTAATGGATAGGCCGCGGCGGGGAAGGGGGCCGAGCGAGAGGCCAGTGACGGCGTGCCTGGGCGCGAACCGCGCCAAACCCAAACTGGATCCGGGTAGGGTGCAGCACTGAGCTCCTACAGAGCAGTTGTGGTACAATAAGCACACTCGACTGCAGAAGCACTCCCTCCCCTGGAGGCTCCCTTGTCTCACTCTGTCGATATCGCTCTAGTCCGGCGGGCGCTGCAGCTGCCGCTGCCAGGTCCGGCTGCGCAGGCGGCGATGGCCCCGCGGCCGCGTGCGGCCGGCGTCGACCCACCCCAAGAGTACCGCGATGGCGCCGTCCTCCTCTTGCTGTACCCGCGGGACGGGGGCCTGCACATCGTTCTGACGCGCCGCTGCGATCATCTCGCGGCCCACGCCGGGCAGGTCTCGCTTCCGGGCGGAGCGTGCGAGGCTGGGGATACCTGTCTTGCCGACACGGCCCTGCGAGAGGCGCAGGAGGAGCTCGGCCTCGAGGTGCGCAGTCTCGAGCTCCTCGGCGCCCTCTCACCCGTGGAGATCCCGGTCAGCGGCTACCGCGTCCATCCCTGGGTCGCCTGCTCGCCGGTCCCTCCCTCCTTCCGTCCGGACCCCAATGAGGTAGCCGAGCTGCTTGAGGTCCCGCTGGCACAGCTCCTCGATCCCACGACGGTCGACGAGGAGGAATGGCTGATCCGCGGCCACCGGGTGCAGGTGCCCTTCTACCGCCTGGGCGGCCACAAGGTCTGGGGGGCGACGGCAGCGGTGCTCGCCGAGTTCATCGCCCTGCTACGGATGGCGGGCTCAACGCCGTGAGTGTTCCTCGACCACCGCACGGTAGAGCTCGGCGGTCCTGCTCGCCGTCTCCTCCCAGGTGAAGCGCCGGGCGCGCTCGAGGCCCAGCGCCGCCAGGCGCTGCCTGAGGCCCGCATCCGCGGCCAGCCGTCGCAGCGCCTCAACCCATGCCCGCTCGTCCTCCGGCGGCAGGAGCAGGCCGGCGTCGCCGATGACCTCGGGCAGCGAGGCGGCCGCGGCAGCCGCGACCGGCGCGCCGCAGGCCATCGCCTCGAGCGGCGGCAGGCCAAACCCCGCGTACCGCTCGGGCCAGGCATAGATCTCCGCGCCGCTGTAGAGGGCCGGGAGGTCCTCATCGGGGACATGCCCGATAAAGCGGCACCGGTCGCCGAGATTGAGCTGCCCGGCTGTCTCAAAGACGTCCTCGCACAGCCAGCCCTTGCCCCCGGCAATAACCAACTGGTGCTGGAAGTCCGGCTCGCGGCATAGAGCGGCGTAGGCGCGCAGGAGAAGGCCGAGGTTCTTGCGGGGCTCGATCGCTCCGACGAAGAGGATGTAAGGCTCTCGCAGCCCATAGCGCTGCCGCACCTCTGCCAGCCGTGCCGGGTCGTGCACCGGCCGGAATCGAGGATCGACCCCCTCGTGGATGGTGTGGACCTTCTCGGCCGGCACCTGGAGCAGCGATATGACCTCCTGACGGGTGAACTCGGACACGGCAATGATCGCCTGGGCCCGCCGGGCGAAGATGGGCATGGCAGCGCGGAGGAAACGGTGATTCCAGGGCAGGTGCCACTCGGGATGCGTGACATAGACTACATCGTGGATGGTGAGGACGGTCGGGATCCGCCTCAGGGGCACGAGGAGATGCTCGGTGCAGTGCACGAGGTCCACGCCGGCAAAGCGCCGGTCGAAGGAGATGCCCAGGAGGTGGGCGGCAAGGACCGTCCCCCGCCAGCGGCGCGTGCCCCAGGTCCAGCGGGTGTGCATCCGCGGCCAGGCGTACTCTGGCACGCGCTCCGGCTTCGCCGTCGCGACGTAAAAGCTGGCCTCGACATCGGGACGATCCAGGAGGTGACGCCCGAGGGCCTCCGCATAGCGCCCGAGGCCCGTACGCGTGTTCGCCACCGGCGAGTAGTCTATGCTGACTCGAAGGCGTTCATCAGCCATCGCGTCGCTCCTGCTCGGGGCACTCAGGTCTCGCGTACGATGCTCCTCCAGGCCAGCTCCCGCTCCTTTCGCCGCGCCAGCCGCCAGGCCCAGCCGGCCGGGTATCCCGCCATCTTGGCCAGGTCGCCGGTCACGCGGATAACGGGCACCCAGGCCACAGCCTGCAGGCGCGCGGCAGGCGACAGCTCGCCCCAGAGGTCGATCAGCCGCCGATAGGGCGTGCGCAGCATCGCAGCACCGCCCGCCACAAACCCCAGCGTCCACCAGGAGCTGGCACAGAGAGCCAGCGCCAGCAGCGTCGGCACTGCTCCGACGTAGGTCAGGTAGCGAACGGCATGCCGCCAGCGCCAGAGGTCGGCCTTGCCGTCCCCCCGGGCGTACCGGTAGTACTGCCGGGCAAAGGCGCGCAGGTGTGGGCGGGGACGAAAGGCCACGCGAGCCTCGGGCGCAAAGGCAAAGCGGAACCCGGCCGCACGCAGGCGCAGGTCAAAGACCAGGTCCTCGCAGTAGTCCAGCCACTCCGGGTAGCCGCCGACCGCCTCCCACGCTGCCTTGCGGTAGGCAATCGAACGACTCGAGGGGAGAAAGCGGTCCGGGCGCACATCCCGCAGGGCAGGCAGAGTAGTCGCAGCGAGGGCCACCTCGAAGGTCGTGCGCGCGTCGGGCACAAAGAATCCGCTCACCACGTCCGGGGGATCATCCCCCTCAAAGGGGGCCATGAGGGCCTCGAGCCACCGGGGCTCGACCTGCACGCCGGCGTCGGTTCCAGCGATGATGGGCCCCTGCGCCGCCTGCACCGCCGCGTTGCGCCCCGCCGAGATGTTGGCACCCGGCCTCACGAGCACTCGCAGGGGCAGGCGGCGGTCCGCCTCGGCCCGGCGCAGCCGCGTCAGAGTGTCGTCCTGCGACCCACCATCGACGATGACAACCTCGTCCGCCGGGCGCGTCTGACGCGTGAGGGAGTCGATCAGGTCGTCGACGGCCGATCCTTCGTTGAAGACGGTCGCAATGACCGAGACCCGTACTGACCTCTTTGCGGTTGAGCCATCCTCTGGCCCCATCGCTCTCCTCCGGCAGTCGCGGGCGGACACTCTCTTCACCGCGGCCCCGCGCCGAGCGCGAGCTCATGCGCCGGCGGGTGCTGGGATTATAGCTGGAGGAGAGCGTGGAGGCAAGGACGCTGTTTGGGGGAGTAGTACAGTTTTGGGGCAGGGTTGTCTGTACTGTTGATGAAGATCCCCTACCCCCGCCGCCCCCCTCGACTTGCCTTCCGCCGCGCGCCCCTCAACATATCAGGCAGAAGCCGCTTCAGTGGCCCCCAACGACCCTGTGTTCCGGGCCCCTCCCCGAGGCGGTCAGGGGCGGACAGGTCGCCCCACGGGCGTGGCCAAGACACTCGAGGGGCGGTGCCCCATCCCCCCGGCCCAAGTGGCCTGGGGGGAGCGTTGGCGCCGATGGCCTGCGCAGCATCTCGCGGAGGCTGCCGCCCCCTCCCCTGACCCCTTGTATAGAAT
>JAIMBM010000454.1 GCA_023511475.1 Anaerolineae bacterium | reverse complement strand
GCCCGGGGCACCCTTAGAGAATGGCCCCTCCCCCGAGCGGGCACGGCGTGCCCGCTCGGGGGAGGGGAGCGGGGTGGGGGCAACACGTGGCAGCCAGCGCTGCCGGGAGGCGAGACTGAACAGTTACGCGTGAGGCGCGTCGGCTGCATCATGGAACCCAGCCACCCGTGGAGGTCGTGCCTGCGAAAGGGGGCGGCCGAACGCGATAGCGCGAAACGGGCGAAAACGCGAAGGGCCGACTGGAGAGGCCGCCAAGCCCCCTTCGCGTTTCCACCCTTTCGCGTTTTCGCCCTCTTTCGTGAATTCGCGATCCAAACCCCCGCTACGCCCCCGCGGCGCCATTCTGCGGAGGGCGGCGGGTCCGTCAGCGGCTGTTGTCGATCTGCGCCCAACCGGCCATGGCCTCGGCCGCGCGCCGGCGCTTTGGCCGCAGGTAGATGAGCCAGTAGCTGAGTCCGACCAGCCCCGCGCCGCCGATGATGTTGCCAAGCGTCACCGGCAGGAGGTTGCCCAGAAGGAAGCCGGTCACCGTCAGCCGCGAGAGGTCGACCGTGCTGCCCAGCCCCGCTACAAAGCCGGGGTCCAGCCACTTGATGAGCAGGCCGATCGCGATCAGGTACATGTTCGCGATCGAGTGCTCGAACCCGGCGGCCACAAAGGCCGTGATCGGGAAGATGATGGCCAGGATCTTGTCGGTTGTGGAGCGGGCGCTGAAGCACAGCCACACCGCCAGGCACACCAGCGCGTTGCACAGGATACCCAGCGCCAGCGCCGGTCCAAAGGCCAGGCCGACCTTGGCAGCAGCGATGGTCAGCGCATTGGCGCCGACCGCGCCCCCGGCAGCCCTGTACTGCTGGCTCCCAAAGACCAGCAACGCCACCAGCACGGACCCCAAGAAGTTGCCCAGATAGACCAGCCCCCAGTTCTTGAGGAGCTGCCGCAGCGTGACTTTGCGGTTAAGGAAGGCCATGACGATCAGGTTGTTGCCGGTGAAGAGCTCCGCCCCGGCCACGACGACCAGGATGAGACCGAGGCTGAATACCAGCCCTCCGAGCAGCTTGGCCAGACCGAAGGGCAGCGTCGCCGCGCCCGTGGTCACCGTGGTCATGAACACCGCGCCCAGGGCGATGAAGGCTCCGGCAAGGGTCGCCAGGCCGAGGAGCGACACGGCGTCCAGCCGTGCCTTGGCGATTCCGGCCCGCTCGCACCGCTCGGCCATCTCCGCCGGTGAGAGGGCCTCGGCAGGCACTGGTACCGCCGGAGCGGGGATACTCACCCCATCGTGGGCTCTCGCCTCTCTGGTAACGATCGACATGGAAAACGCTACACCCCTGGATTCGTCTTCGGTCACTCGACCTCGATGCTCTCCACCATCAGCTCTCGCCCGGCAATGAGCTGGCCGCCTGTCGCTCCGCACTGCGGGCAGAGCCACTCGGCCTCGCCGGGCTCGAACTCGGACCCGCAGCCACGGCACAGCAGCCGGGCACGGACGTGCGTAAAGTGCAGGCGCGCCCCGGCTGCCGGCGTGTCCCGGCTCAGGAACTCGAAGTACAGCCGGACTGAATCGTCGACGACGCCCGATATCTCGCCGACCTTGAGGTCGACGGCGATGACCCGTTTCGCCCCCGCCTTTTCCGCGTGCTCGAGCACGATGGACAGCAGAGCCTGAGTGACCGAGAGTTCGTGCATGGGGGGATTATAGCACAGATCGTGAGGCTTGTGAAGCAAAGCACAAATGGAGCGCGCTCAGCATCTCACCCACCACCCTTTACATATCTGCTACCGTCACCGGCAGCCTTCCTGGCGCCCCCGACCTTCCCAGAAGAAAGTTGAAAGCCGCTTCGAGATAGGGCTCGCCATGCCCGGGAAGATACACCAGCAGGTCGGCCTGGGTAAAGTGCGCCAGCACATGGGGATTGCCCAACAGAAACACCCCCACCGGCAGGCCGGCCCGTCTGCAGGCCTGCGCCAGCGCAGCCATGATCTCGAGGCCCGGTGCATCGGTGCCCGGGCCGGCTGCGTCCACGAAGAGGAGCGCCGCCCGCGCGGCTGCTGAGGAAGCGAGGATCCGATCAAGCTGTGTCGGCGCAGGGGCCGGGTCGGTCGCATGGAAGGTGACCTCAGCGAGGAGGTCATTCGCCAGGCGATGCACATCGACTTCGACCGCGCTGCCATCGGCCCGCCGCGAGCGGTTGGCGAACACTACCGGACCCGGGCCAGCGAGGCGCTCCGGCCGCCCCCAGACGACGGTCAGAGAGGCCCGCGCGACCTCACGGGCCAGCACCTGAACATCCGGAACCTCCACCGGAGGGAGGTCCACAAAACGCTCCTCGGCGAGTCCCAGCCACACCCTCGCCGCCCACACCCTCCCGACCGCCTCGCTAAGGCGCTCGAGAGGGATATCCCCATGCAGCACGACCTCATAGAGCGCCCTGTAGACCTCCTCGGGGCTCTCGGTGATCAGGAGGTCGTGCCCGGCTGCCAGAGCAAGGACGGCGGCCTGCCCCGGGGTGTAGCGGGCCCGGACCTCGGGGGCGTCGAGGTTGTCCGACAGGAGCAAGCCGCTGAAGCGCAGGGTGCGCCGGAGCAGCCCTTCGGCTATGGCCGAAGAGTGGATGGCGAGGCGGTTGGGGAGGTTGTCGAGCGCCACGACGTGCAGATTTCCGCTCATGATCGCGTGGAGGCCGGCGGCGCAGGCCTGGACGTATGGTGCCAGATCGATCTTTTCGAGCGTCTGGCGGTCCTGTGGCAGCACGTACAGCGCGCGCTCGGGGTCGTATACCGCTCCGCCGCGGCCCGGGAAGCGCCCCGCAACTGCCAGCGCGCGACCGGCGTGGCAACCCGCCACAAAGGCCCCGCCCAGCCCTCCAACCAGGGAGGGGTTATCCCCAAAGGAGCGCAGGGGGTGGGCACGCGGGGCGGGCTCCCGGTGGACGTCGAGGCTGGGGGCGAGGAGGAGGTGGATGCCGAGGGCCCGGGCCTGTGCCGCCGCGGCCTTCCCGCAGCGCTCGGCCAGCTCTGGCAGGCGCGCCGCCCCGAGCGCCAGCTCACAGGGGGAGAGCGGCCCGGCCATGGCGACAGGGTCCGCCGCGCAGAGCAGCGGGTAGGTCGCCGCGCGCTGCAACGCGCTCAGCGCGGCGGCAAGCTGCCTCCATCCACGCCCCTGCCCGGGACGCAGGAGGACCCCTCCGATGCGGCCTCGCGCGACGAGTGCGGCGAGACGCTCCTCGTCCTCCGGCCAGACGGCCATGATCACCTGGCCGACCTGCTCCTCGAGGGTAAGTGGGGGTAGGACGGGCTGACTGGCGGTCATCTCCGGCTCCTGCGCTCTCGGGGCCAACCGTCCGAGGGTCTCCGCGCCGACTGACCAGGGCCTATGGTAGCGCAGGGTGCGAGCGGAGTCAAAGGCCAGGCCGTGCAAGGTGTGGTTCACCCTGGCGGCAGGCTCATTTGTGCTGCTCTTAGGGCCCAAGTCGGCCCGCAGGCCGACTTGGGACCCCTTTTCTATGGGGTGTCTCCCCTCGTGAGGCGGATGCCGCGGCGTCCGGCTCGGGGAGGAGGAACAAACACATGCAGGGTGTTTCGGGCTCCGCGGCGTGCTGCGGCGCGCCCGGGGAGCCCGAAACACCCATTAAG
>JAIMBM010000453.1 GCA_023511475.1 Anaerolineae bacterium | reverse complement strand
CTCAACATAGATCGCACCCGTCGGGCAGGCGGCGGCACACAGGCCACAGGCCACGCACTTTTCGAGCCCGTCCTCGTGCCGCCCGAGCACATGTCGGCCCCGGAAGCGCGGGTAGATGTAGGGCCGCTGCTCCGGGTACTGGACGGTCACCGGCCGCCACACCAGGCGCCTGCAGGTGACCCACAGACCGCGCACCATCTGGAATATGGCATCCATGCAGCCTACGCCCCCAAAGCCTCTGTCGCGCAGCAGGCACCAGTGCCGCCTGCCACGCATCATCGTCCCTAGAACACGCCCATATCCCGCAGGACCAGCGCTCCCGCTGTAACAAGGATGTTGGCCACTGAGAGCGGTACGAGCAGCTTCCAGCTCCAGGCCATGAGCCTGTCGTAGCGAATGCGCGGCCAGGTAGCGCGGATCCACACAAAGACGTACAACATGAACACGAGCTTGATGAAGAACCACACGATGCCGGGCAGGAATGGCCCGTGCCAGCCACCGAGGAACAGCGTCACCATGAGCGCGCTCGCCACGATCATCGAGATGTACTCGGCCATGAAGTAGAGGGCGAACTTGATGCTCGAGTACTCGGTATGATAGCCAGCTACCAGCTCGTTCTCCGCCTCGACCAGGTCAAAGGGCGACCGGTTCGCCTCCGCGACGGCGGCGAAGAAGAACACGACGGCCGCCAGAGGCTGCAGCACGATGAACGGTACCTTCGCCTGGGCCTCGACGATGTCCTTCAGGCTCAGGGAGCCAGCCAGCATGAATATGCCCACGAGCGACAGGCCGTACGGCAGCTCGTAGCTGATCACCTGCGCAGCCCCGCGCAGGCCGCCGAGGAGCGAGTACTTGTTATTGGAGGCCCAGCCGCCCAGGATGATCCCGTACACCCCGAGCGACAGCACCGCAATCACCACCAGCATGCCGACGTTCACGTCGGCCAGGTAGAGGGTGATCTCACGACCGAAGAGCTGTATCGAGGGGCCTACCGGCACCACGGCGAAGGATATCAGCACGGCGGACATGGCGATGCCCGGAGCCATGATGAAGAGCGGCTTGTCGGCCTCGCCCGGTACAAAGTCCTCCTTGAAGAACATCTTGAGGGCATCGGCCACGGGCTGCAGCAGGCCGGCCGGCCCGACCCGGTTCGGGCCTATGCGCATCTGGAAGCGTCCGACCAGACGGCGCTCGAACCAGGTCAGGTAGGCGAACCCGATCAGGAGCCCGAAGGCAACGATCAGGGCCTTGACGACCACGATGATGAGCTCGATCCAGTCGATGCTCATGGCTCTTCTCCAGCTCCTCAGTCGGGCCGTACAGCGAGAGGCTTGACCTCGACCATCACGACGACCCCGGGTTGCGCGCCCAGCCGGTTCACGGAAAGCTCGCTGAGCTCCTCGGGCACGAACACCGTCCCCTGCGCGCAGGCCCCGCTGACCCTGGCCTTGAGGGTCAGGGCACCGAAGAGCCCGCGAACCTCGATGGACGCCCCATCGGTGATGCCCAGGCGCTCCGCATCCCCGGGGTGAATGGCGGCGTATGCCTCCGGCGCGCGACCGGCGACGCCCGGCGCATGGCGCGCCATGATGTCACGGTCAAAGAGCACTGGCCCGGTCGTCAGCGCCAGGTCTCCGCTGCCCGCCACCTTTGCCGGGGCTGGGGCAGCGGGAGGCGTCTCGGTCAGTGCATACTCGTACCGCGCGTCAAAGTATCCTCCGGTCCTGACGGCCTCGACTCCAGCGTAGGCAGGGATAGCCTGCGCTATCTCGGCGAGGACCTGTGCGGCATCCGCATACTCCCAGGAACCCGGAGCCGACAGGGCCATCGCCACATCGGCCACAATCTGCCAGTTGGGCCGCGCTTCGCCGATGGGTGCGATCAGCGCTTGCTGCCAGCCGACGCCGCCGGCCAGGTTGGTCAAGGACCCATCCTCCTCGCCGGGAACGGCTGCCGGCAGGACGACGTGCGCAAAGCGCTCGGCAGTCGGAGTGAGGAAGGCCTCCTGCAGGGCTACAAAGGCGGCGTGTGCCAGCGCCTCCTCGACGAGTTGGGGATTGGGTGCCGCGGTGACGGGGTCTGCTCCGGCCACGTAGAGGGCGCGTACCTCGCCGCGACGCATCGCCGACCAGAGCTCCGTGGCCGAGAGCCCCGCCTGGCAGGAGAGCGGTGCCTGCCAGAGCCGCTCCAGCGCAGCCGCGACAGCCGCATCCCCCAGGGGAGCGCGGCCGGGGAGACGGTCCGGCAGGAGCCCCATGTCGGCGACGCCGCGGCTGTTGGGGCCGCCGTTCCAGCCAAGGAGGCGGGCGCCGGTTGCCTTCGCCAGGGCGGCAAGGAGGGCGAGGGTCTCCTCGTCCCGGACGCCCGCGCCATAGGCGATGACGGCCCGGGAGGAGCCCACAAGCGCCTCCCCGAGGACGCGCACCGCCTCGCGGTCACAGCCGGTGAGGCTGGCGACCTGGGTCGGGCCAAGGCTGGAGACCGCCTCACGCCACTCCGCAGGGAGCGAGCCTGCCCTGGCCTCCTCCAGCGCCGAGAGGATGCCGGCAATCAGCACCGCCTCGCTCCCGGGGCGCGGCCGGTAGACGCCCGCCGCGTAGCGGTCAAGAAGCAGTGCGCGGGGGTGCACAATGTACAGCCGTCCGCCCCGCTTCACGGCCTGTTTCACCCACAGCTCGAGGATGGGCGCCTCCTCGCTCGGGTCGCCCTGGAAGAGGAGTATCACCTCCGCCTGCCGGAGGTCGGGCAGGGTGGCCTGAGCGGGGGCGGGGGCGGGGGCGCCGAGGCGAAAGTCCACGTTGCCCGTCCCGAGCGCCCGCGCGAGCCGGGTGAGGAGGTAGGCCGCCTCGTTGGTCAGCCGCGGCGAGCCGAGCACGGCCACGTGCGTGCCTTTGACGATGTGGCACTTCATGCAGAAGGCTTCGCCGGGCATCTGGAGACCCGCGGCGCGGGCCGCCTCCCGGTCGCGCATGACCGCTTCGGCCATGTATTCGCTGCCCGGGCCGTGACAGGTTTCGCACTGCACGCCATCCTCAACGCGGAACGTCTCCTCTTTCTGCCACGCCTCGGCGTGGGCGCCCGTCGAGTGGCAGCCGAGGCAGGTGAAGGTTTCCTGCGGATCTTGGCGGATGCCGGAGAGCTGCGCGATCTTCTTGGCCTCGGGCCTGGCGAGCACGGCATACGCCTGGCTGTGCTTCGAGTTCAACCAGAGCGAGAACTGATAGCCCATGCCCGGCCCGGCGTGGCACGTTCCGCAGACGCGCGCGCCGACGTAGACCGGCTCGGCCGCCGCGGCGGCGACCGCCGCCACCAGGCCGACCACCACTCCCAGGCCCGTCGCCACCGACTTCCCACGCGAGAAGCGCCCCTCCTTCAGGTAGAAGTAAAGCGAGTAGGCGTGCCCGACGATCGCCGCCAGCCCCGCGATCGAAGCCGCGAATCCTTGTCGGATCGAATCGGCGCCGAGGCTCGGTCCGACCGTGCGTTCTTCCAAATATGTCACGCGTGCCGGCAGGGCGCCCGAGCGCAGCGTCAGCGCCAGATCCTCGGCCTCTTCCTCGTTGCCGGTGAGGCGGAGGGCGAAGTGATAGAAAGCCCGCTGATGGGCCATCGCCTTTCGCCTCGACGCCGTGACAGGT
>JAIMBM010000452.1 GCA_023511475.1 Anaerolineae bacterium | reverse complement strand
GGGGGCCCCCGCCTGCCCAGGCGGCCTTCGCCCTGGGGCCCCGGGGGGCGCGCCGGCCGCCGGCGGGGGGGGCGGCCCCCCCGGCCCGGGGCGCCCCCCCCCGGCGGCGCCCCGGGGGGCGCCCCCCGGGGGGAGGGGGATAGGGGGTGGGGTCGTCGGACACACGGCCGTTGGGTGGCATCGCGGCGGCCTCTGCGTGATGTTGGGAGGCACGCCCCGAAAGGCCAAAGTCGGGATCCCGGATTCCCCGCCCCCGCCGCGGGGGCGGGGCTGGGGGTGGGGCTCCCCTCTTTCCAAACGCTCAACTTTCTGGTATTATATGTCTACCAGGAGGAAGCCATGGCTGAGGAACGGTTGGTGTCACCACAGCGGCAGTCCGGTGAGGCGGCGGCCGAGCCAAGCCTGCGCCCGCGCCGCCTCGACGAGTATATCGGCCAGGAGCGGCTCAAGGAGAGCCTGCGCATCTTTCTGCAGGCGGCCCAGGAGCGCGGCGAGGCACTGTATCACGTCCTCCTCTACGGGCCGCCGGGTCTGGGAAAGACGACCCTGGCCACCGTTATCGCCAATGAGATGGGCGTCAACCTGCGGGTGACCTCGGGGCCGGCCATCGAGCGCCCCGGAGACCTCGCGGCGATCCTCACCAACCTGCGGCGCGGGGACATCCTGTTCATAGACGAGGTCCACCGGCTCAGCAGGACGGTTGAGGAGGTCCTCTATCCGGCAATGGAGGACTATGCCCTGGATATCGTCATCGGCAAGGGACCGAGCGCGCGAAGCATCCGTCTCTCCCTGCCACGCTTCACCATCATCGGCGCCACCACCCGCATCGCCCTGATGACCTCGCCTCTGCGGGCGCGCTTTGGCGTCACCTACCGCCTCGACTTTTACGATATCGAGGCCATGCGCACCATCGCCCGGCGCTCGGCGGCCATTCTAGGTGTTGCCATCGATGATGGCGGCGTCGAGGAGATCGCCCGGCGTGCCAGGGGGACCCCGCGTGTGGCCAACCGTCTCCTGAAGCGGGTACGCGACTATGCGCAGGTCCGTGCCGATGGCTGCATCACCGGCGAGGTGGCTCGCCAGGCACTGGACTTGCTCGCCGTCGACGAGTTGGGCCTCGACGAGGCGGACCGCCGGGTGCTCCGCACGCTGATCGCCAAGTTCGACGGCGGGCCGGTGGGGGTTGAGACGCTCGCCGCCGCGCTCAGCGAGGAGGCCGACACCGTCATGGACGTCTACGAGCCCTACCTGATGCAGCTCGGGTTCATCGAGCGGACGCCGAGGGGGCGCCTTGCTACCCGTCGGGCCTATCAGCACCTTGGCCTGCCGTGTCCGGAGCGGGATGGCCCTGTACAGCCGGAGCTGTTTTCGCCGTGAGCCGAGAGTTTGCTCGTGTGGAGGACGCGCAGGGCCGGGAGCTCTCGCGCACGACCGCCGACCGGGCCAGAAGGCTGGTTGCTGCCGGCAAGGCCACGCTCGTGCCGGGAGAGCCGGACGCGATCCGGCTCTCATACCCTGTAGCTGTGCCTGAGCCCCGGTCATCCAGGGATGAAGGGCCTGCGCCGGGGGGCGAGTTGCTCTTGCACGTCTGCTGCGGCCCGTGCGCGACCTATCCCGTACCACGGCTGCGCAGCCTCGGCTTTGCGCTCAGAGGCTTCTGGTACAACCCCAACATCGAGCCGGCTGGGGAGCATGCCCGCCGGGAGGCCTCGGCACGTGCCTTTGCGGCGGCGGCCGGTCTGCCGCTGGAGGCCGGGCCGTATGAGCCTGAGCGGTTCCTGCAGGCCGTAGAGGCAACGCCCGTGCGCCCGGAGCGCTGCCGGAAGTGCTATCGTCTCCGGCTGGAGGCGGCCGCGCGAGAGGCTGCGCGCCTCGGGATTCCGGCGTTCACGACGACGCTCCTCATCAGCCCGTATCAGGATCAGGTAGCACTGCGCGAGATCGGCAAGGAGGTCGCATCGGCGCATGGGGTGACCTTCTACTATGAGAACCTGCGCCGGGGCTGGAGTCAGCGCACGCAGCTGGCCCGGCAGTATGGCCTGTACCTCCAGCAGTACTGCGGGTGTCGCTTCAGCCTTGCCGAGCGCGAGGAGAGGGTCGCCGGCAGAGCCCGGCCCGGTCGCGGCCCCGTGGGCTCGCGCGAGGTCGTTCCAGCGGATGGACGGATCGACACGTCCTTTCTCATCGAGGGAGGTCTCTTTTCGGATGCCAACTCTGCCTGACCTGGGTCGCTGGCTGCTGTTTGTCGGGCTGGGCCTGGCAGGGCTCGGCCTCTTGCTCATCCTCCTCGGGCGGCTGCCCTGGCTTGGCCGCCTTCCGGGGGACATCCGCATCCAACGCGATGGTTTCTCGTGCTTCTTTCCGCTTGCGACGTCGCTCTTGCTCAGCCTGCTGCTGACCGTGCTGCTCAACGTGCTGGCCCGGATGTTGCGTCGCTAGCCTGGTAAGGGGTGTCTGTGGTGGAGATTGACCTGGCGGTGGCGTGGGAGTGGCCCTACGATGCCGGTTTTGTGGAGCGTCTGGCAGGCAGGGCGGAGAGCCGGGGCCTGCGCGTGTTGCCCATCACGCCTGAAAACCTCACAACAGCCCTTGAGGACATCGCCGCAGGTCGACTCCGGCTGCGGAGCCTGCTGGACCGCGCCTCCGACGCGCGGCCGGAGTTTCTCCCTCTCAGCCGGCACGCCGAGGGCGCGGGTGCACAGATTCTGAACCCCGTGCACCATCAGGACCGCGCGTGCGACAAGGCGCGGAATCATCTGCTGCTGGCGACGCACGGCATCCCGGTGCCTTTCACGGTCATCGCTCCGCCGTTCATCCGCGACCCCAGCCCTCCGGTGCTGCCAGCCGCCCTTGGGCGCCCCTTCATCGTCAAGCCGGCCGGAGGCTCGGGCAGCGAGGGGGTGATTCTGGACGCGCAGACCGTCGCCGACGTCCAGCACGCCCGCCGCACCTTCTGGCGCGACCGGTATCTCCTCCAGCAGCGGGTCTACCCGCGGCAGCTTGAGGGCCGCCGCGCCTGGTTTCGCGTCTTTTACGTGTGTGGGAGCGTCATCCCCTGCTGGTGGGACGATGTGTCGCACGCCTACGCTCCGCTTTCACCGGATGATGAGGTGCGCCTGGGGCTGACGGGGCTCGGCCCGCTCGCCCGGCGCATCGGGGAACTGATGGCGCTCGACTTTTTCACCACCGAGATCGTGCTCGGCTGCGATGGGCGCCTCTTGTGTGTGGACTATGCCAACTCGCCCTGCGACATGCGGCTGCAGTCGCAGCACCACGATGGCGTGCCCGACGCTATAGTGGACCAGGTCGTGGACGCCATTCTTGAGAAAGTCGCCTGCGCCTGCGAGCCTGCGATGGCCTTCGAGGAGAGCTATTCGCCGGTCCTCGCCCCGCAGTGGCGGCAGTGACGGGCCACGACCGGCTGGATCTTTTCATACATGGCGGCGATCTGCTCCGCTGCCTCCTCTGCCGTCGCCGAGGGTGACAGGCACCCGCTCCAGGTCTCCCAGGCGGCCAGGGTCAGATCGACCGCCAACTCACAGCAGCGGCAGGTTTCCTCTTCTCTTGACATCAAATCCCTCCCATGGACGTTGCCCCCCCCCCCCCCCCAACCTTACTGCACCGCCCAAATGGGGGGGAAGGTGGGGGTGATTGTTGTTTGAGGGGT
>JAIMBM010000451.1 GCA_023511475.1 Anaerolineae bacterium | reverse complement strand
CCGCACTACAGGCAGCCGGACTGCCGGCGGCCCGCTCCGACCGTGTCCGGTAGCGGGGGTGAGGGGGTTACCATCGGGAGGGCGCCGGGGGCGCGGGAGGCCGTTCTCGCGCGCCCCCGGCGCTCAAGACCAGAGTTACTGTCACAAGGAGAGTACCAAATGCCCTACGGCAAGCTCGAAACACTGGAGGATTGTGAGGACCTCGTCCGCGGCTGCCTCTTCATGGGCACCGGCGGCGGCGGCAGCGTCAGCTGGGGTATGGGCATGCTCAAGGAGGCCCTTGCCGAGGGCCTGACGCCCCAATGGGTCGATGCCGACGACATCCCCGACGATGCCCTCACCGTCACGCCTTACGGGATGGGCTCCATCGCCCCGGTGACGCAGCGCACCCTCGACGAGATCGCGCGCCTCGGCCTCAAGGACAAGTTCGGCAACCGCTCCATGGAGGAGGCGGTGAAGGAGCTGGGCAACTACCTCGGCCAGCCGGTCGGCTGCCTGGTCGCCGCCGAGCTGGGCGCAGGCAACACCCCGGCCCCGCTCGTCACCGGCGCGCGGCTCGGCATCCCGGTCGTCGACGGCGACTATGCCGGCCGTGCCATCCCGGACGAGATGCAGGGGACGCCCTTCCTCTATGGCAAGCACTCCTGGCCCTTCTCCAGCGTCGACAAGTGGGGGAATGTGGCCATCGTCAAGTACACCGTGAGCCCCCACATGCTCGAGCGGATCGGCAAGATGCTGGCCGTCGCCGCCTTTGGCAGCACGACGATGGCCGCGACGCCGCTCCCGGGCCGGGAGATGAAGCAGATCCTGGTCCGCGGCACGCTCACCAAGTGCCTGAACATCGGCAGGGCCATGCGCCGTGCCACTGCCGAGGGCCGCGACCCCATCGATGCCGCGCTTGAGGTCACCGGTGGCTGGCGGCTGTTCGAGGGCGTCGTCACCGCCAAGGAGTGGGAAGACCGCGACGGCTACATGTTCGGCACCACCCATATCCGCGGCACCGGCGCCTACGAGGGGCAGACCCTCGACGTGTGGTTCAAGAACGAGAACCACGTCTCCTGGCTCAACGGCCGCCCCTGGGTCTGCAGCCCCGACCTGCTCACCCTCGCCTATCGGGGCACGGGCAAGGGCACGACCAACACCCTGCTCAAGGAGGGGGACGAGGTCGTGGCCGTGGGGATGAAGGGGCTGGAGGCCTTCCGCACCCCGTTCGGGCTCGACCAGGCCTCGGGACCCCGTTACTTTGGCTTTGACATCGAGTACGTGCCCATCGAAGAGCTCGTGGCCCAGAGGCGCACCCCATGACGGCAGGTCTCGGAACCGAGCCCCGCGACGAGTACTATGCGCTGGAGCTGGCGCGCGCCGCGCACCGGCTGGTGACCGAGGTCCGACCGCTCCGGCCCGGCGACCAGGTGGTCCTGACCGCCGACACCGCCTCGGACCTGCGCGTGGTCCGTGCGACGGCTGCGGCGGCGCACGCCGTCGGCGCCATCCCGACGGTCATCTGGTACGAGACCCTGCCCGCGCCGATGCAGGAGCCGCCGGCACCGCTGGCCGCGGCCGTCACCGCGGCACGGGTCTGGTTCGACTTTGCCGTGGCCTACCAGCTCTACAGCCCGGCCTATGAGGCAGCGGTCCGCAGTGGCTGCATCTACGTCTGCCTGACCGGCATGGATGCGGATATGATGGTCCGCACCATCGGCCGGGTGGCCTACGGGCCGCTCTGCGAGATGGCGACGCGGCTGTATAGGCTCTCGCAGGCGGCGGAGGTGATCCGCGTCACGACCGCTGCCGGCACAGACCTGCGGATGCGGGTGGACAAGGCCGGCGATCCTTTCTGGGAGCCGCCCCCGGCCGAGGGGGGCTTTCCGCAGATGCTCGGGGGCCAATCCGGCTTTATGGCCTACCGCGAGAGCTTTGAGGGGACGCTGGTCTTTGACGGTACCCTGTGGCCG
This sequence comes from Anaerolineae bacterium, assembly GCA_023511475.1. Classification (GTDB taxonomy): domain Bacteria; phylum Chloroflexota; class Anaerolineae; order SpSt-313; family SpSt-313; genus SpSt-313. The sequence goes on along the minus strand of JAIMBM010000451.1, from coordinate 1,716 downwards.
CCGGCCGAGCTCGGCCTGCTGCGCTCGCCGGTGCGGCTGACCATCGAGGGCGGCTATGTCCGACACATCGAGGGCGGCAGCGAGGCGACCCTCTTTGCGCGGTGGCTGGAGAGCTTTTGCAACCCCTACGCCTTCCTCATGGATCACGCCTGCTACGGCTTCAACCCGGGTGTGGCGCGGCCGACCGGGCGCATCCTCGAGGACGAGCGGGTCTTTGGCTGCATGCAGTTCGGCATCGGGGCGACGGCCCTCGGCTCTCCCGCGCATACCGATGGCGTGGTGCTGAACCCCTCCGTCTGGCTGGACGACCTGCAGATCGAGGCGGAGGGCCGCTACGTGCATCCGGAACTGGTGGCGCTCTGCCGCGCCATGGGTGCTGCCGGGTACTGAGGTTGACTATGGACGTCCTTGAGGCGATCCTCACCCGCCGGAGCGTGCGGGCCTTCACGCCCGACCCGGTGCCGGAGGAGCTGCTCCTCCGCGTGCTCGAGGCCGGCCGGGCCTCGGCCAGTGGCGGGAACGTGCAACCCTGGGGCTTTGTGGCCGTGCGCACCCCGGAGCGGCTGGCGGGCCTGCGCTCTCTTGCGCCGGGGATCATCGGCCGGCCGACGGCCGCCATCGCCATCTGCCTCGACGCGGCGCGGGCGCGCACCCTCGGCGGTGCCGGCGGCGAGCGCTCGGCCTGGCTCGATATCGGCATCGCGGTTGAGAACATACTCCTCGCCGCTCACGGGCTGGGGCTGGGGGCCTGCCCTATCGGCTCCTTCCATCGACAGGGCGTGGCCCGCTTTCTGGGGCTGCCGGAGGGGGTCGAGCCGGTGCTGCTGGTCGCGCTAGGCTACCCCAGGGAGAGGCCCGCAGCAGCCGGCCGGCGCCCGCCGGGCGAGGTCTGCTTCGCGGAGAAATGGGGCGTGCCCTATGGCTGATCCGGCGCTTCAGCGGGACCTCTTCCTCCTGGCGGGCTATCTCCTGAGCAGTGCCCGGGGCCTGTACGACGAGCCGGCCGGCTATGGCCCCTTCCGCCTGCTGGACGCTGCGCGCCGGCTCGTCGCGCTGATGGCGGAGCACGGCCTCGGCGACCCCTACCTCGTAGCCCTGCAGGGCGAGCTCGAGCGGGCCTGCACCGGCGCGGCGAGCGACGCCGAGCTGCGGGAGCTCGCGGACCGGCTCGTGCTGGAGTACGCCGAGGAGCTGGACAGGCGGCTGACCGGGGGCTGAAGCTGAAGCTTGTAGCGATGTCGTCCTCCGCCCCGACAACGCGCGGGGCCGTCGACTTGTTCCTGGCTCTGTGGGCACGAGAAGGGCCGTTTTGGCCTCCCATTCGGGCTGTCGGGGGCGCTGCATTGCACAAAGCTGCGCGCTGGCTCTCAGAGATTGCTTCCCGTCCTTGTCCGAAAGGCCGCTTCTCTTCCCCCTCCACAGCTCCGCCCGGCAGCCACGGCACAGGGTGTTGAGCGACTACTGCCGCCAACGCCGCCACCGCTGCGTCTGAGCCTGCGAGCCTCTCTCCAACCCCACGCCCGCCCCCTTCAGGGGCGGACAGGTGGTTGCGGGCGGGGCGCAAGCCCCCGGCACAATAGCCCGCGAACGGGCAGGTGGCATATCATCGGCCATTGCATCGCTCCGTCCCATGCGGTCAGGCCGCCAGACGGCGCCTGCCCGAGCCCGAACCCAGCCCCGAAGGGGCTTCGCCGCTCTTCAGCGCGGGGCTTTCAG
>JAIMBM010000450.1 GCA_023511475.1 Anaerolineae bacterium | reverse complement strand
CCCCCCCCCCCCCCCCCCCCCCCCGCCCCCCCCCCCCCCCCCCCCCCCCCCCCCCCCCCCCCCCCCCCCCCCCCCCCTGACAGCAGCGCGAGCTTGCCCCGGGCGAGCTACACTCGCCAGAGACACCCATTTTGCCAACCTGCCACAATCAGGTTACAATTCAGAAACCGTTCTCTGGTCTTCCTGAGACCTTTGTTCGGGGCTGAGCCTGGAAAGGGGACCTATGCGGGGCAGGTTTGCCGGCATCGTGGCGGTAGCGATCCTCGCTGTTGCCGTTGGAGGCCCGTATGCCGGCACCCCGGCTGCGCCGGCGCGCGCGGCCGGTCAGTACCGCACCTATCTGCCCTTCGTCGCCAAAGCGCCCACGTCGGTCTGCCCGACGAGCTCCTCCAACCAGTACAGCGCCGGGGCGGCCATGCAGTACGACCTCGACGACCCCGTCCGCCCCGCGGAGCAGCACGCCGACAAGAACCTCGACCTGCGGGGCTACACGGCGAGCACCGATCCGGCGCTTGTCCGCAGCCTGGTGAACTATGGCACCGACGACGAGAACCAGCCGCCGCAGTTTGCCACACTCTTCAGCCCGTACCGGGTGCCGGAGCTCACCGGGTTCTACAGGGTCTACGACTGGAAGTGGGCGCCTTCCCCGGACCCGGGGACGCGGGGATCGCCGCTGGCGACCTGGCCGATCACCGCGCTGGGGCTGCGGACGACCCCGGGTGAGGCGTTGCAGGTTCCCGTTTCTGCGTACGAGATAGGTCCCGGCCTGGAGGTGCTCATCCTCTACGCCGATGAGGACACCATCGCCCTGCGCTACACGCGCGAGGACTCTTCCGGCTCGCGGGGCTACACCGTGCACCTCGACAACATCTGCACCGACCCGAACCTGCTGGCGCTGTACCGCTCGCTCGACTGCTGCAACCGGTATGTGTACGTTGGCCGCGGGTGGTGGGGGTACGACCTGCCGGCGCTCCCGGCTGGCAAACCTGTGGGCACGGCCCGGGGCAGCGAGGCCGTGGTGGCGATCCAGGACACGGGCAACTTTATGGACCCTCGCTCCTGCAACGAGTGGTGGCAGATACGGCCCGGTTACACCGGCTCCTGCCCCAACTATAACGGGCACTGAGGGGGTGGCGCCCAGGGGAGGTGCGCCGGTGGCCAGCGGGTGTGCCCGGCGCTGGTTTGCCTGCATAGGGCGGCGCATATATCATGCGCCAGACTGCCAGGGCCTTGCCCCATCCACGTCGCGGCTTGCTGTCGGTCCCGGGGCCTGATGCCCGGCCCTGGCACAGCGAGCCGGTCCGCGGCTCGCCACTAGAGGGGTTCTGTGTATGGAGAGCACAACCGTGGATGGAGGTCGGCGCGGCCGAAGGCCCGATCACATCGCCTCGCTCTGCGACGAGGGCCTGAGGCAGCTCCGGCTGGGGGACCCGGCATCTGCCGCCGAGAGCCTGAGCCACCTGATTCGGGTGCTCCTGCCGGCGGCAGCCGGCTCGGCTCAGGGCTGGGAGGAGGCGCTGCGCCAGGCCGCGCGTGGCCTCAGCCTCTGCCTTGAGGCGCTGGAGGACGGCGATCTGCGGCAACGGGCACTCGAAGCCCTCTTCGAGGCCTTCCAGGCGGCGGCCGAGCGCGGCGACTGCGGCCTGCGTCAGGAGCTGCCCTTCCTGATGCTCTCGCATGCAAGGGCCGAGGAGCGCCTCCGACTGGTAGCCTGGACGCGCCGGGAGCTCGCTGCGGCCAGCCCGCAGGCGGCGAAGGACTGCTGGCGACTGCTGCTCGAGCTGGAGGTTGGCGACGCCAGCAGTGGCCGGGCCCTCCTCGAACAGTGTCGTGCCGCGGGGCATGCCGACGTGGTCGCCGAGAAGCTGCTCGACCTTGACCGGGTTGGGGAGGCGCTGATCGTGGCCCGGCGGGAGCTCGGCGATCCGGAGCAGCTCCTGCGCTTCGCCAGCTCGCCCGGCGCGCGGGCTCAGGCGCCGGCGGTCATGGCCCTCATCGAGGAGCGCCTGGCGAGGAGCTTTGACTCCCGCCTGGCCTCGTGGCTGGCGGAGCGATACGCCGAGCGCGGCGACCTCGCCCGGGCGGCGCGGCTCCGCCAGCGGCTGGAGAGACTGGAGCGGTCGATGCGCCGCGAGCGCCCCCAGTCGGGGGGCCTGTTGGGCCTCGTGCGCCGCGCTCTGGGGCGGTGAAGGCCAGCGCGCGCTGCCACAAGACGCAGCCTTGAGCACCCGACTCGTTTCCCCGTGAGGGGCGCTGGTCCGGCTGTTACCGGCCAAGCAGCTTACGCGCCGCGAGGCCGAGCATGGCTTCCATGTTGATCCGGCGGAACAGGGCGTCGTTATCCGCATAGATCTTGGGCGGACGCTCCCGGCGGACCATGCGGAGCGCGCCCTCGGGGCAACGGGAGACGCACTGCCCGCAGCCGATGCACCTCGCGCCATCGACCCGGAGCGTGCCCTGACGGGCCGATATCGCCTTCACGGGGCAGGCCTCGATGCAGACCTCGCACAGGGTACACCGCTCCTCGACCGGTGCCGACCGATAGCGCGAAGGCGCCCCCACGTTCGTCTGGCCGCGGACCACTGCCTTCATCACCGCACACGAACAGGCGCAGCAGTTGCACAGCGTCTGGATCTTGCCTTCGCAGTTGGACACGTTGTGCACCAGCCCCGCCTCCTCGCACGCCCGGAGGATGCTCAAGGCTTCGGCAACGTCGACGCGGCGGCCGTAGCCGGCCTCGAGCTTGATCATGCCCAGCTCGTTGAAGTAGAAGCAGGTCTCCAACGGGTGCCCGCACTCCTCGCCAACGAGCCGCTTGGTAGCGCGACAGTAGCAGTCGGCCACGACGATCAGCGACTCGCGCCTGACCATCTCGGATACCACGTCGATGGGCAGGACCTCGCGTGGATCCGGTACGGTCACGTTCACCGGCACGATGCGAGTCTCTGCAGGCACCCGGAGGGTCTGCTCTACCGGGAGCACGCGATAGTAGGGCGTCTTTGTGGGGAGGACCTCGACGGCACCTTCTATCAGGGCGTTCATGATCCGGGTGCACACCGCGCGCAGCGGGGAGGCTTCCTTGAGGCGCACCTGGAACTCGAGCAAGGCGATGAAGGGGGCGCGCCCGTAGAGGCGGCCTGCCGGCCCGACGTAGGAGTCGACCATGCCCTCGGGTATGAGCCGCCGAGCGAGCTTTAGCGCCTCATCCCTCGAGATACCGGCCCGGGCGGCTTTGCGGAGCAGCCTCTCCTCCGGCATCATACCCATGAACGGCAGGAGAAAGAACACCTGCAACTCGCGCTCGGTGATCGTGGCCCTCAGCGCCTCCTTCAACTCCCCCCGTGCCGGCACACTGCCCAGCTGGAACTCGTAGAAGCTGACGAGGCTCTCGTACTGATCGCGCACTCCCATGGTGGCCTCCTCTCTGTCCGTGGCCGGGCCCGGTCGCCGCCCTTGCGTCACCTATGATATCATAGTCTGCAAGAATGCCATAGTGTGACGGAGTCCGCTACTGATCAGACTCGCACCCTGGCAGCCCCCGCTGCCGTGACGGTGTCGCCTCCACCCCAGATGCCAATGCGCAGTAACCTGGAAAGCGACAGTGTTTTCTTCGAGGGGGTGGGGGTACCTCCCTCGAAGAAGACGCCGTCGCCTTCCTAAAGTTACCGCGTATGCCCCTGACC
>JAIMBM010000449.1 GCA_023511475.1 Anaerolineae bacterium | reverse complement strand
AGCCGGGCCCGGGTTGTCCTGTCGACCGGGTCGCTGTACAATCTGGCTCTCGATCGGGCCTTTGAGTTGGCAGGCAGCTGTGGCTACGACGGGGTGGAGGTGCTGGTCGACGCGCGTCCGGACACGTATGACGTCGGCTACCTGCGGCGACTGGTGAGGCGCTGGGGCGTTCCAGTGCTCGCGTTACACACGCCTTTCGCGCCGCGCGTCAATGGGTGGGGGGCGGAATCCGAGAGGCGGGTCGAGCAGACCGTGCGGTTGGCACAGGAGCTGGGGGCGGAGACGGTGGTGGCGCATGCTCCGCTGCGCTGGCACATCGTGCGCTTCCAGGTCCATAGCACACTGGGTCAGGGGGGGCTGCACTTTATTCTGCCACTCTCGAACCGTGCCGAGGAGCGGTATGGGTGCTGGCTGCGGGAGGAGCTGCCGGGGCTTGAGGAGCGCACCGGGGTCAGGGTTGGTGTGGAGAACATGCCGGCGGGGCGGATGCTTGGCCGGCGGGTGGCGCACTACCGGCTCACGACGGTGGAGGATTGTCTGTGTTGGCCGCGGCTGGTTCTGGATACCACGCACTGGGGCACGTGGGGTGTGGACCCGGCCGAGGTGTACGGGCGGGTGAAGGACCGGGTCGTACACGTGCACCTCTCGGACTATGATGGGCGGGAGCACCGGATGCCGTTTGCGGGGCGGCTGGGGCTGGAGCGGCTGCTGGGGGCTCTGGCCGCAGGGGGGTATGGGGGGCTGGTGAGCGTAGAGGTAGACCCATGGGCCATAGCGAGTGGTGACTGGGGGGAGAAGCAGGTGGGGCGGGTGCTGGCCGTGGCGGCCGAGCGCGTGCGCTGCTATCTCCAGGCCCCTTCGCATAGTCACACCCCAAACACGACGCCAGACCATTCCCCTTCGTTCGAGGAGAGGGCTTAGGCTATGCGAAGAGTCGTCCAGGCTGTCCTGCGGTCGCTTTCGGCTCGGGCTCGGGGCGCCCAGCCAGTCCGAGGAGGGATGCCGGACCGGAGGGGGCCGCTGCGGCGGTAAGAGAAGCGGGTGTGAGCCATGGTCACGCAGGTGCCTGGCGCAAGCGCCGGGCGTCGGCCCGGCGAGCAAGCAGAAGTGAGGGAAAGGAGCCTACTGTGAGAGTCGCGGACCGCGTCGCAAATCTTCCGGCCTATGTCTTTGCCGAGGCAGGCAAAACTCTCTCAGAGCTGAAGGCACGAGGCGTCGACGTCATCAACCTGGGCATTGGCAGCCCGGACCTTGCACCGCCGCAGTGGATCATCGATACCCTGTACAAGGCTGCGCTCGACCCGACGAAGCACGGCTACGCGGGGTACTACGGCCTGCCCGTCCTGCGCAAGGCGACCGCCACCTACTACGCGCGGCGGTTTGGGGTAGAGCTGGACCCCGAGCGAGAGATCGTGGTCCTCATCGGGTCGAAGGAAGGGATCTTTAACGTCGCGCTCGCGTTCATCGATCCGGGCGATATAGCCCTGATACCGGACCCGGGCTACCCCACGTATGCGATGGGCGTGCGGATGGCCGGCGGAGAGCCTGTGTTGCTTCCGCTCCTGCCAGAGAAGGGGTTTGCTCCCGACCTGGCCAGCGTGCCACCAGAGACGCTTCGTCGCGCCCGGCTGCTGTGGCTCAACTATCCAAACAACCCCACGGCGGCCCCTGCCGACATGGACTTCCTGGTGCAGGCGGTCGCCTTTGCGAGAGAGCACGATCTGGTGCTCTGCTATGACAACCCCTACTGCGATGTGACCTTTGATGGCTATGTGGCGCCCAGCATCCTGCAGATACCCGGCGCGAAGGATGTCGTCCTGGAGTTCAACTCGCTCTCCAAGACCTATAACATGGCGGGCTGGCGGGTCGGGATGGCGGTTGGCAACGCGCAGGCAGTCGATGCCCTTGCCCGAGTGAAGACCAACATCGACTCGGGCATCTTTGCTCCGATACAGGAGGCAGCCGCGGCCGCCCTCCTCGCGGACCAGTCCTGGCTGCAGGAGCGGAACGCCATCTACCAGGCTCGGCGGGATGTCGTCATGGACTTTTTGCCCGCAGCAGGGATGAGGGCGGAGCGCCCGCGCGCCACCCTGTACGTCTGGGCCCGCGTGCCGGACGGGGAGACGAGCGCCGGCTTCTCGAAGCGCATACTGGAGGCGAGCGGCGTGTGGCTCACGCCCGGAACAGCTTTTGGGCCTAACGGTGAGGGGTACGTACGCATCTCCCTGACCACCCCCGTTGAGCGGCTCAGGGAGGCCGGCGAGCGGCTGCGCCGGCTGGGCGAATCGCCCGTCTAGGAGGAGTAGGAGACGAAGGAGAGAGCAGGCAACAGCATACCGACGGAGCGGCCCCAGCAGCGAGCCCTGCTGGTTGGCGCCCAGGTCAGGGGAATCGAGAGCGTCTGGAGCTTGGACGACTCGCTCAAGGAGTTGGCTGCCCTCGCACAGACGTCCGGAGTGCTCGTCGTCGGCGAGGCCAGACAGCACCTCGAGGAGATCAACCCGGCCACCTACATCGGCAAGGGGAAAGTGCAGGAGATCGCGGACTTGCGAGCCGACCTTGCCTTCGAGCTGGTCATCTTTGACGATGAGCTGTCGCCGCGGCAGATACGCAACCTTGAGAACGCCTGGGATCTCACCGTACTGGACCGGACGGCCCTGATCCTGGACATCTTCGCCAAGCACGCCCGCACCCGGGAAGGGGCCTTGCAGGTCGAACTGGCGCAATACCAGTATCGCCTGCCCCGCCTCACACGGCGGTGGACGCACCTGTCGCGGCAGACTGTGGGTGGGGTTGGCCTGCGAGGCCCGGGTGAGACGCAGCTCGAGGTCGACCGGCGAGAGATCCGTCGGCGGATTGCCCAGCTTGCCGCCGAGCTCGAGAAGGTCCGTGCCCACCGATGGCTCTACCGCCATCAGCGCAAGCAGGAGGGGATTCCCGTCGTCGCGATCGTGGGGTACACGAACGCGGGCAAGTCCACCCTGCTCAACGCGGTGTCGAACGCCGGGGTGCTGGTGGAGGACAAGCTGTTTGCCACCCTCGATCCCACGACCAGGCGTGTGCGGCTGACCAGCGGAGCAGAGATTCTGCTCACGGATACCGTCGGCTTTATCCAAAAGCTGCCGACATCGCTGGTTGCCGCCTTCAGGGCCACGCTCGAGGAGATCGAGGACGCAGATGTGCTGTTGCACGTGGTGGACCTGACGCACCCCAACGCGACACAGCAGGCGCAGACGGTGTCTGAGGTGCTGCGCGAGCTGGGGGTGGACGACCGCCCGGTGGTCGTGGCCCTGAACAAGATCGACCTCTTGCCGGACCCCGAGGCAGCGCAGGCCATGGCGGCACGCTATCCCTACGGCGTCGCAATCTCGGCGCGGAAGTACGTGGGCATCGAGCAGTTGCTGGCCCGCATCGAGGCCGTGCTCACAGAGTCGATGGTGCCGGTCGCGGTATGCATCCCCTATAGCGATGGGGCGCTCGTGGCCCAGTTCCGGCGGCATGGAGTGGTGCACAGGGAATCCTATGGCGTCGAAGGTACGCGCCTCGAGGGCTTTTTGCCGAGGCGGCTGCTGCCTATGTACCTGAGTTTCATGCACCGCTAAGTGCCCCGTCCCCATAGGGTGTTTCGGGCTCCGGGCACGCCGCGGCGCACCCGGAGCCCGGAACACCCATACTCCGCGAGCTCCAATGC